>CAMDQV010000007.1 GCA_945906015.1 Pedobacter schmidteae
TTCTATGCCGATGGTAAAGATGCAGTAAAGCTTACCGACAGAGATGGCTTACTTTATATCATTGGTACTCAGCGCCAGGTTGAATTGGAGCAGAGTATTACGGCTGAAATGAAGAAATGATGGGTTGGTTAGTATTACCCACCAAGCACCTATAATTTCATTCCGTTCATAGCCGCGGAGGCCTTACCTTTTTTTAATATACTGCATCTTCATAACCGTATTGCGCGGCATTGGACAGGGCGTTAATTCTATTATCATCCTTAATACAAAATTCAAAGCCCTGTACGCAGCCGTTTGTGGATGAACGTTCATAACACCACTAACGTTAATCTTAGTACCCTTTGAGATTTTGACTAAATAAAATAAATACCAAATGAACCAGAATATCCGCGCGGTGGGATGAAAGAACGGCGGGCCGGGAGTTTTGCCCTTGGTGGTGGAAGCAAAGCCTGCCCCGACCTTTTTGAGGGGTCATTTCTTGATTTACTCAGTATTTTTTTATTGTTTTTTATAGGTCTTCATGGTCTCAACGCAAGGGCGCTTCGGCATTGGTGCCTTTTGTTTCAAGACAAAAGATACTAGCCACTCCCGCGGCAATGAGCGGGTAAAGCATCAGATTAATTAAAATTTCTTTCTATTGAAGATCAAAAGAAAGAAAAACCTATCTTTTTCATCAAGGTAAAATAGAGTTAGATAAGCACGCGAGACACGCGCGCGTTATCGATGAACGATTGGATAAACATTGAGATAATTTTTCCTTGTGCTTAGCATTCCCCACTACCCTTTTACAATCAACAACAAACATTAAAAATCTTTATTCAGCAATTTTTCCAACTCTGTGAAAGTCAAATTCAGCCGTACACGACCTTGCTTGGCATAGGATATTTCTCCGGTTTCTTCCGATACAATTACCGCAACAGCATCACTCATTTCTGAAATACCAATCCCAGCTCTATGCCTGAGCCCGAATTGAGGCGGAAGTTTATCGTTTTCTGTCAATGGTAAGATGCTACTGGCACATTTGATGCGGTTTTCGGAAATAATCACGGCACCGTCATGCAAAGGACTGTTTTTCTGGAAAATGCTTTCTAATAAGCGCTTGGATATTTTCGATTCAATTATCTCACCGCTGTTTTGATAAAATTGTTCATCATAATATTTAGCAAATACAATTAAAGCACCTGTACGGCTTTTTTGCATACTCTTGCAGGCATCAATTATTGGCTTGATGCGTACTGAATTATTTTTAGCGATTTCATTACTACCAAAAAGGAATGACCACCAAGCCTTGTTTTTTTGAAGGGATGCATTCCTTCCAATCAATAATAGGAAACGTCTGATTTCCTGCTGAAATACGACGATCAAAGCGATGAAACCAACACTGACAAAACCACCAAGAAGTTCGGTTAGAAGGCGCATTTCGGCCTGCTTTACCAGCAGGTAAGCAGCATACATGATCACTAATCCAAGTAAAATATTAAGGGCAATGGTTCCCCTGATCAGGTTGTATACATAATAAATTATTAAAGCAACCAGAAGAATATCCAATGCGTCAAGGAAACGCAAATTGAGGAAACTAAAATCAAAACCTTCCATCTTACTAAAGTAAAGATTAATTACGATTTATAGTATGTTGATTGAAGATCCTACCTGCTCCACGATCTTAACTGCCTCTCTTGCGGCTTGAACATCATGAACCCGTAAAATAGTTGCTCCATGCATCAGTGCGATGGTATTTGCCGCTGTAGTGCCATTCAGGGCATGTTCTGCATCGGTTTCAAGCAGTTTATGGATCATTGATTTACGTGAAAGTCCAACTAGAATTGGATGCCCCAAAATTTTTAAATGTTCAAGCTTTCCCAGTAACTCATAATTCTGATCCAGAGTTTTGGCAAAACCAAATCCGGGGTCAATGATTAGATCTTTAACGCCCAATTCCTTCAAGGCTTGAATTTTTTCAGCGAAATACTGTGTAATCTCTACAATCAGGTTTGTATAGTTGGTTTGAGTAGCCATGGTTTGAGGAGTACCCCTGATATGCATCATAGTATAGGGCACTTTCAATTCGGCGATGGTCTTGAACATGGCAGGGTCCATAGAACCGGCAGAAATATCATTGATCAGATCTGCACCCTCTATGACTGCAGCTTTGGCTATTCCGGATCTGAACGTGTCAACAGAAAGTAAGGCCCCCGGAAATTCTTTAGCTATCGCCTTGATCACTGGGATCATACGTTCAAATTCTAGTTCTTCTGTAATATGTTCAGCACCAGGCCTTGAAGAATAGGCTCCCAGGTCGAGCAGGTCTGCACCTTCAGATAATAATTGTTCAGTTTTTCGCAATGCGTTCTTCAGACTATTGTTCTTGCCGCCGTCGTAAAAGGAATCTGGTGTAAGATTCAGGACCCCCATTATCTTAGGCTTTGAAAGATTCATGAGGGTTCCGCGAACATTTAACGTTAATTTTTGCCGAAAAACTGTATTTTTATGCGCCATACAAGGGCAAAATACCGATTAATTCATGGTTCTAACAAATAAAATAGTAAGATTTTGATAAATAAAACTTCAGTAGAATATGATGGTGTAATCAGGGTATGCAGGGAGCTTTTTTTAAAGAAAAGCACTGATTACGGTACTGCATGGCGTATTTTGAGGATTTCCTCGATCACCGACCAGATCTTTATTAAAGCACAACGGATCCGGACTCTTGAGGAGAAAAAAATATCAAAAGTAGGAGAGAATATCACCTCCGAATACATTGGTATCGTTAATTATTGTGTCATTGCGATGATGCAGATTGATCTTGAGAATGATGACCGGACTGAACTTCCGGTTGATGAGATTGAAATGTACTTCGATAAAAAAGTCAATGAGACCAAGGAACTGATGTTTGCCAAAAATCATGATTATGGAGAAGCATGGAGAGATATGCGTATCAGCTCTTTGACCGACCTTATCCTGATGAAAATTCTCAGAGTGAAGCAGATTGAAGATAATCTCGGACAAACATTGGCATCAGAAGGTGTTCGCGCAAATTATCAGGACATGCTGAATTATGCAGTCTTTGCTCTAATCAAGCTAGGATTACATAAGGAATCATAGGCCTAATCATTCCGAATAATACGTATCCAACATCATTTTTTTTAATTAATCCTTTATATTCATCAATGAAAAATGCCTTTTTGAATATCAAACGAGCAATCGTAGGACTTCTATTTATATTTTCAGGGCTGATCAAGGCCAATGATCCTTTGGGATTCGGATATAAGCTTCAGGAGTATTTTGAGGTATTTCATATCAGCTTTTTAAATGATTATGCTGTGCTACTCGCTATTTTGTTGTGTACGCTAGAAATTGTTCTAGGTGCATTGCTTTTATTGGGATTTTGGAGCTCAAAAGTGGCTTGGGGGCTTCTTGTAATCATTATTTTCTTCACATTCCTTACATTTTATTCTGCATTTTTTGAGGTTGTAACCTCATGCGGCTGCTTTGGTGATGCAATACCCTTAACACCATGGCAGTCATTTTCTAAGGATGTTATCCTATTAATTTTGATCCTGCAGCTCTTTTTAAGAAGGACGAAAATTTTGCCAGTGATAGCTGGTAAAAAAGCTCAGCAATTTATTGCTGGATTGGTGTTGATCTTATCACTTGGTTTTGGATTATTTACCTATAGCTACCTTCCTATACTTGATTTCCTGCCTTATAAGATCAGAAATAACATTCCGCAACTGATGATTACTCCTCCGGGAGCGGCTCCAGATGTTTATGAGATTACTTATAAGCTTAAAAATAAGAGTAGCGGTGAATCGAAGTCGATGACGGATAAGGAATATCTGAACACGCAAATATGGAAGGACAAGAATTGGGAAATCATAGGTGATCCGGTCAGCAAACTCATCAAAAAGGGATTTGACCTGAAGATCAAGGATCTGAAGATTACTGATAATCAGGGAACTGATTATAACCAAGAAATCTTAGAAAATCCATACTATAATCTGGTTATCGTGGCCTATGATTTGTCTAAAACCGATGCAACAGGCATTGGTAATTTGAATGCCCTTGCTATTAATGCCGCCGAAAATTACAATATTCGTACGGTCCTGCTGACTTCAAACTCGGCGCAGGATGCGGAATTATTCAGCAAAAAAAATAAACTCGTAATGGAAGTCTTTTATGCAGATGGCATTCCATTGAAGAGTATGGTAAGGGCTAACCCGGGTGTACTTTTATTAAAGAATGGTATCGTGATCAATAAATGGCATTTTCGAAGTATGCCATCATACGATGAACTGGTTGACAGGTATTTTAGTGCTAATTGATTTTTTGGCAGCATTCATGCTGCTTGATATATACTAATAGTTGAAGTAGCGCATTGCGCTGCATGGAGGTTGAAATAATGAATTTATGAAGGTATTTCTGGTTGGATTTATGGGTAGTGGCAAAACTACCATCGGCAAAAAATTAGCAAACTATTTAAAATGCGATTTTATTGATCTCGATAAGCTAATTGAAACTAAGGTTGGGATAAGCATTGTGCAGTATTTTGAACTTCATGGTGAAAGTGCTTTTCGTGATTTGGAAAGGGAGGTGCTGCAGAAAACAGACTTCCCTGAAAATGTAATTATAGCTACCGGTGGTGGTGCACCTTGCTTCGGCGATAATATGTCTTGGATGAATGAAAACGGTTTGGTTGCCTACCTTTCACTTTCGGCTAAAGCTCTTGCCAGCAGACTAAAGAACTCTAAAACCGACCGTCCACTGATCCGAAATTTAAAAGGGGACGAACTGGAAGGGTTTATAAATACTAAACTTGCCGAACGCGAACCATTTTATAACCAATCTAAATTTGTAGTAAGTGCCAGTGATCTGACTGCAGAGAGGTTGGCTTTTTATTTGAATTTAGGTTAGCTTAAATAAACCGCGTCTTCTTCTAATTTTTCATCAAGAACAACATCCACATGTTCTTTTAAAATAGTTGCGAGTTCAAGTCCGGTAAAATCTGGGGAAACTGGGAAATTACGGTGGCTACGGTCAATTAAAACTAGGGTTCTGAGTTTCTTTAATGGGATGTCAAGAAATACACCTAGTCCGTAAGCTAGTGCCCGGCCACTGTTAACCACATCATCTACCAATATGACTACTTTGTTTGTAGCCAGATTAAGATCGAGATCTGAATTCGTTTCCCGATGGGAGATATTTTTATTAATCTCAATCTTCATCAAGGTGATTTTTAGTTCAGAAATAGATTCAAGGACTGTTTTTAGTCGTTGGGCTATCACATAACCCTTATCAACGATGCCAGCCATGATTAACTCTTCTTCACCCAGGTTATCTTCCAGGATCTGGTAGGCCATACGATCAATTCGTTGTTGAATTTGCTTTTTATTGAGTATCAGTAATTTTTTAACAGCCATTTTCTTCTGAAATTTCATTTTAAATTACATATTCTAACTGAATTCCTACGGTTCTGTGCATTAAATAATTTAAGATAGTATTCGCCAAATCTATTCATAGGGGAAAAATACAAAATTAGCGCCCTCTGGAACGATCACGAAAACGCACATAAAACCATAAGGATCTTTATATTGTTTGATAAACCTGTCTTTTTTATCGGCTTGTATCAGTCCCTTTTCTACAAACTCTTCTACAGTAGATGCATGAATGCTCCAGCCGGTGTTCAGTTCGTTTCTATCTAGAATAGGTTCACCCAGTTTTACTTCATGCTGATGTGCTACGAAGATTGGATATTCCGAAATTCCCTCTACCATAATCTCAATAGCAACTTCTTTGATAGATTCGTTATAGAATTTTAAATCGAGCTCGAGGCTTTTCAACGGACTTTCTTTTTCCTTTTTGTTCCCCTCAGAATTTTCATCGGGATTTAGTAGATCTTTTATCTCCATGGCAATGGTTTGAAAGGGCTTTTTTATTAATTGGCTGTTTCTATTGTTTTTGCCTGATTTAGATTCAGGGTTAATAATACCACATTCTCAACATGCTGGGTATGCGGGAACATATCAACGGGACGAATCCTGCTGACTTCATATTTATCCTTCATTAAAGCGATGTCACGAGCCTGTGTTGCTGCATTGCAGCTTACGTATACAATCTTTTCGGCTTCCATTTCAAGTAGACGTTTCACTACATCAGCATGCATTCCTGCGCGCGGCGGATCGGTGATCACCACATCCGGCTTGCCATGGTTTTGAATAAACTCGACATTTAATATATCCTTCATATCACCGGCAAAGAAGCTGGTGTTTTTAATGGAATTGATCTCCGAATTAATCTTCGCATCTTCAATGGCCGTCGGAACATATTCAATTCCTACCACAGACTTGACAGATGCTGCAATAAAGTTGGCAATGGTACCAGCACCGGTATACAGATCATAAACCAATTCATCACCCTTGAAGCCTGCAAAATCTTTGGTGATCTTGTACAATTCAAATGCCTGGTCTGAATTGGTTTGATAAAATGATTTCGGACCGATTTTGAATTTTAGTCCGTTCATATTTTCAAATATGTGATCAGCACCTTCAAAAATATGAATATCCTGATCAAAAATGGTGTCGTTCTTCTTTTGATTAATGATATAAAGTAGCGATTTGAGATTTTTAAACTCATTGGAAATGAATTCCATCATTCCTGTAATTTGTTCTTCCTCAACATAGGCAAATACTACAATCACCATCAATTCACCCGTGCTCGAAGTGCGGATGATCAGATTTCTTAATGAGCCTTCATGATTTTTCAGGTTATAAAAGGAGATTTTATTTGCTAAGGCATATTCTCTGACTTTATTTCTGATATTATTTGAAGGATCTGCCTGCAGATAACAATGTTCAATGTCAAGAATTTTATCAAATCGTCCTGGAATATGATATCCAAGGGCATTCATTTCCATCTCTTGATCACTGCGCATATCACCATCAGTTAACCAGCGCTTATCAGAGAAGGTATATTCTAGCTTATTTCTATAATAACTAGTTTCTTTGGATCCCAAAATAGGCTCTATACCGGATGTATCAACTTTGGCCAATCTTTGCAATGCGTCAATAACACTTTTTTGCTTGAACAGAAGTTGTGCATCATACTTAAGATGCTGCCATTTACAGCCGCCACAAACACCAAAATGCTCGCAAAATGGTTCAGTTCTATGGTCAGAAGGTTTAACTATATTTTGAATTCTACCTTCATAGAATTTTTTCTTTCTTCGTAAGAGTTCAACATCTACAACATCTCCGGGAACGGCCTTATCAATAAAGATTACCAGATCATCTGATTTACCTACACCTTTACCTTCTTCGGCAATATCAATTACCTGGATGTTATTTAAAAATTTTTTGTCGGCCGGAATTTTTTTCATGAGCGCCAAAATTAAATATTTTTATGTTAGGAAAGGGGGAAAGGATCAGATATTGGGGCAAAACCAAGACTTATCCTGAAATTGGGCAGGATCTTGGTGAAGATTGGGTTTAATAATTATTGAAAAACTGCAGATTGTTAAAATTCAAACAGCGCATCAATTAAATTGGATAATTCTGAAATTTCGCGACTCATGATTTTTTCTTTGCTAATGCCACAAAATACAACAATATATACCAAAAACCAAATTGGTATAATAGCTTAACAATTAATTGACATGGAATTATTTTACGGCAGCTTTTACCAGGTAGGGTAGAATTTCTTTTTGGAAGGAGATGAAATTTTTACGAACATCCGAATCGCTTACTGATGTAAATGCGAATGAGAATACGATACTTTTACTTGCTTTGATCAAAAATCGCAGTCGCGCGATGTAATCATCTGCTTTAAATAGTGGAGTTTTATTAAACGATTCAATTAAAAGATTTTCAAGATCGTCTGAAAGAGTTTTTAGAAATTCTTGTGAGTTGGCTGATTCACGGATAAATTCCCAACCAATAAATTCATTGCAAACCGTGTAAGAAAGTCGGCTAGTTTTAAGAATAATCATACTCAGGTATGCTTCCTCATCCAAATCATCTGTAGGGTTATGAATGATTTCATGTACGCTATGCTGAATATATTCCATCAAGATGGCCTGCAAGAGGAGCTCCTTACTTTCAAAGTACTTATAAATGGTAGCCTTGGCTATTTTAGCACGTTTGGCTATTTCATTAACACTGGTTTTATGGTAGCCATATTTACGAAACAGGTCTTGCGCAGCTTTTTTAATACTTTCTTTAATCTTATCTACTTCCATTTCAATTAACTACCGTCAGGTCAAAATTAGTAATAATTACTTTATATTCCTTTAATCCTCTCTGTGCAGGTGCCTTGGCTGGCGATCCATCATACAAGGAGAACTTTGCACCACTGCATGGATCTGTTGCAGTGAGGTTAGGATTGTCGGGTACTATGGCACATCTCTTCTGCGGATCTACAGAACTACAACGGTCATAAGCTACATAAGCACCATCTGCTCTGCGATAAATAATCAGTCCTGCAACTCCTGTATTTGCTTGATTATTAACTAGTAACAGACCGTTTTGACTACGAATATTAAACTCCTGAAGGGTAATTTTATAGCTTACATATACATCAGGAATCCTGTCCAGGTTATCTTTGCTACAGGATATCAACGTACTGAGAATGACTATACAGACCAGTTTAATTTTCATCAGATCATTTCCGATTGGAATTGTTTTAAAAAGCGAATATCATTTTCGGAAAATAGTCTGAGGTCTTTGATCTGGTATTTTAAATTTGTGATCCGTTCTATTCCCATCCCAAAAGCATAACCGGTATATTTCATACTGTCGATATTTGTATTTTCAAGAACATTCGGATCAACCATTCCGCATCCCAATATTTCTACCCATCCGCTGTGTTTACAAAATTGACATCCATCACCTTTGCAGATGGAGCAGGAAATGTCCATCTCGGCCGAAGGTTCAGTAAATGGAAAGTAACTTGGCCTGAATCGAACTTTTGTTCCCTCTCCAAATAACTCCTGAACAAAATAGAAAAGTGTTTGCTTCAAATCGGCAAATGATACATTTTCATCAATATATAATCCTTCAACTTGATGGAAAAAGCAATGCGCTCGTGCAGAAATAGCCTCATTCCGGTACACTCTTCCCGGCATTATAGCTCGGAAAGGAGGTTTTCCTGCTTCCATCATACGTACTTGAACAGACGAAGTATGAGTTCTTAGGGCTATATCGCCTTTTTCTCCACCTTTTTTGATGAAGAAGGTATCTTGCATATCTCTGGCAGGATGCTCCTCCGGAAAGTTTAAGGCCGAAAAATTATGCCAGTCGTCTTCAACTTCAGGCCCTTCGGCAACATTAAAACCGAGCTTCTTGAAAATCTCAATGATCTCTTTTCTAACCAGAGATAAAGGATGACGTGCACCCATTTCAAAACCTTGGCCTGGTAAAGTTAGATCCTGTTCTGATTTTGAACTGGTGTCTTCGGTTTCCGAACCTTCTTTAAGCGTCTGGTATTTTGCTTCTGCTAATTGCTTGAATTCATTCAAAACCTTTCCAAACACTCGTTTATCTTCAGATGATACCGTTTTGAATTCTTCGAACAGATCTTTAATAATTCCTTTGGTTCCTAAAAAACGAATTCTAAATGATTCCAGTTCCTCTGCATTCTTTGGCTGAAAGGAGTTGATTTCTGCGGTATACTGATTGATTTTTTCCTGCATGATAATAATATTTAAAGGCTGAAAACTCCTTTTTCTAATCTCTTATTATTTTATTACGCCACGTTTAACTCCAACTTTGGTAAATGCGGAGATTGCTTTGTCTAAATGTTCTGTGTTATGTGATGCAGATAATTGCACCCTGATTCTTGCTTTTCCTTTTGGCACTACCGGGAAGTAAAATCCAATTACGTAGATTCCTTCCTGCAGAAGGTCAGCGGCAAAATCCTGGGCCAGTTTTGCATCATAAAGCATGATTGGAACTATTGGATGTGTTCCCGGCTTAATGTCAAATCCTGCGGCAGTCATTTTTTCACGGAAATATAGGGTATTTTCTTCTAGCTTATCCCTAAGCTCTGTACTTTCGTTCAGCATGTCTAAAACTTCAATAGAAGCACCAACTATAGAAGGAGCCAGCGTATTAGAGAATAGGTATGGTCTTGAGCGCTGACGAAGAATATTAATCACTTCTTTTGGTCCTGATGTAAAACCTCCGGATGCACCACCTAATGCCTTGCCTAGTGTTCCTGTGATTAGGTCAACTCTACCCATAACGTGATGATGCTCATGAGTTCCTCGTCCGGTTTTTCCTAAAAATCCGGATGAATGACATTCATCGATCATTACTAATGCCTGATATTTATCTGCTAGGTCGCAGATTTTATCAAGCTGGGCAATGGTTCCATCCATTGAGAAAGATCCATCAGTAACTATGATGCGATGACGTAAATTTTGTGTTTCCTTTAATTTCTCTTCCAGATCTGCCATATCATCATGAAGGTACCGAAAGCGCTGAGCTTTACAAAGTCGTACCCCGTCAATGATGGAAGCATGGTTCAACGAATCAGAAATTATTGCATCCTGTTCATCAAATAAAGGCTCAAATAGACCACCATTAGCATCAAATGCGGCTGCATATAAAATTGTATCTTCAGTACCCAGGAATTTGGAGATTTTTTCTTCAAGTTGTTTATGAATATCTTGTGTTCCGCAAATGAACCTAACAGAGGCCATACCGAATCCATACGAATCCATGGTCTTTTTGGCAGCCTCGATCACTCTTGGGTGTGATGCCAAACCCAGGTAATTGTTCGCACAAAAATTAATTACTTGCTGTCCGCCCTGAATCTTGATTTCAGCACCCTGAGGAGTGATAATAATGCGCTCACGCTTGTAAAGGCCAGCTTTTTCAATCTCTTTTAGCTCGTTCTCCAATACCGGCTTAAGGGTTTTGTACATAATATCCTTGATTAGAATCTGTAAAATTACAAATTCTACAGACTTCCTGATAAACTAGTCGATGTTATGTTCTAAATTTTACATGAATGGCAACCTAAATCGTAGCTAGCGCGCGCGCCGCGCGTGCTCATCAAATTACCATTTAAAATAAATGGATCAAAAGCCAGCCTCAGCATTAATTTTTAATAAATTTTATCTAGATACAAACTCCTTGAAATTATTCCTGATTAGTGAAACCTTTGGCAGATAATCTTCATCTTTACAAAAAAAATTATATGAGATCACTTTACGTTTGTCTGCTGTTGTTGATCTTTTCAATTCACGCAAATTCTCAGTCTATTCTATTAAAAGGTAGTATAAAGGATACCGGGGGGCTAGCAGTTCCTTTTGCTAGTGTATATGAAAAAGGCACCACCCGCGGAACTTCAGCAAACAGTGAAGGGGAGTATCAGCTTAAATTGTCTCCTGGCAAGCATACGCTTATTTTTAAAGCCATAGGTTTTAAACAGGAGAGTAAAGACCTTGACTTAAGAGCTGCCCAAAAATTGGATATTGTATTAACCCCGGCTATTTATGAGCTGAGCGATGTGGTGGTGAATGCTTTTTCAGAAGACCCTGCCTATGAAGTGATCAAAAATGCGATTCGTACCCGAAAGCGTCATCTTACAGAACTTGATCAATACACAGCAGATGTCTATATCAAGGGTTTGCAGAAGCTTTTATCGGCCCCTAAAAAATTTTTGGGTCGCAATATTGACGATATTGGTAAGCAAATGGGTCTGGATTCGAACAGAAAAGGGATTCTTTATTTGTCGGAATCTGAATCGAAGATCAGCTTCCTACAGCCAGATAAACTGAAGGAAGAAATGATTTCATCCAAGGTTTCAGGAAGCAACCGTTCTTTTAGTTTTAACCGGGCATCTGATATCAAGATTAATTTTTATGAGAATCAACTGGATCTGGAAGGCTTGAGTAATCGTCCTTTTATTTCACCGATTGCAGAAAATGCCCTGTTTTATTATAAATATAGGTTGCTCGGAACAAGCATTGAGAATGGTGAGATGGTTAATAAGATCGAGCTTATTCCAAGGCGTAATGCAGATCCAGTTTTTCGTGGACTGATTTATATTCTTGAAGATAGTTGGAGGATCCATAGTGCAGATTTATTGATTACGAAAGAAGCAAATATTAATTTTGTGGATACCCTAAACATTCGCCAGGAATTTATTCCAGTAAATTCAAAAATTTGGATGCCATCGTCCGTGAGGTATGATTTTACAGGTGGATTGCTTGGTTTTAGATTTGCAGGATATTATATCGCACTCTTTAAAAATTACAATCTGAATGCGAGTTTGAAGAAGAAAGATTTTACAGAGGTATTAAAAATCACTAGGGAGGTCAACAAAAAGGATTCTACCTATTGGAAGCAGGCTCGCCCAATCCCCCTCACAGTTGAAGAACAAATTGATTATACGAAAAAGGAAGTTTTGGCAGCTAAGCGGGAGTCGAAAACCTATCTCGACTCATTGGATAAAGTCACTAATAAAATAAAGCCTATCAGATTACTGGTTGGATCGGGATATAACCCAAGAAATCGATTTAAAAAGGAATATTTTCGCTTTGGTTCACTCCTTAACTCCGTTTTTTATAATACAGTAGAAGGCTTTGGATTAAATTATCAGGCTTCTTATTCAAAACAGATCGATTCACTGACCAATAAGTTTCTTAGCCTTTCGGGTAAAGTGAGATATGGTTGGTCTAGTGAAAAATTATACGGAAGCTTCTCTGGAACCCTACCTCTTAAAAGTTCAAGAATTAGTTTTAATATAGGAACTGATGTTTTAGATCTGAATAGCAATGCAACTATTGTTCAATTAGGTAATACATTCAACTCTCTTTTATACGAACGTAATTTGCTTAAACTCTATGAAAGTAAATTTCTAAATTTTTCATTTTCAAAGCCTTTTGGCAGTGTCCAAACAAGTTTGACTGCATCCTGGGCAAACCGTCGATCCCTTCAAAATAGCTCAGATTATACGATCAGAGATTGGGACAGTAGGGTATTTACTTCCAACAATCCCCTTCTGCCTGGTTCTGCTCTTCCACTTTTTCGTGAAAATCAGGCATTTAAGCTAGGGCTTAGAGCAACTTATGCTTTCAGTAACGACTATGCAACTTATCCCGCAGGTAAATTTTTCAGGCCATCGAAATATCCCCAACTGGGAATAAATTATTCCAAAGGTATCAGCGGTATATTTGGATCTGATGTGGATTATGATCTTGTGTCATTCGATCTTACAAAGTCTGATATTAAACTCGGGCTTCTAGGGAAATCATCATTCTGGATTGGAGCAGGTAAGTTTCTGAATGCTAAAAGTATTTATTTTACTGATTATAAGCATTTTAAGGGGAATAGGACATTGGGTTATATCCCTGCAGTCAATAATTTCCTCTATCTGGATTACTATAATTTCAGTACTTCTGATCAGTATTTTGATGCGCATGTTGAACATAATTTTTCAGGCTTTATGACCAATAAAGTACCGCTTTTACGTAAGCTCAAATTAACTGAGATCGCAGGGTTCAATTACCTCAGCTCACCCGCACTGAATAATTATTCGGAGGTTTATTTCGGACTTCAATTCCTCAACATGCGTGTATTATATGGCATGTCTTATGCCGATGGGAAGAAAGTGGATAAAGGATTCAGGATCGCGGTTAACTTTTAAATTTTAGGTTTTAGCAACATTTGTATAAATTAAATGCTAGCCGTATCTTTATAACGCATTAAACGCTGTTTGCAACAGTATCAATGAATTATGATCAAATACCAGACACTACTCTACTATTGTTACAGTAGAATTGCTGATGCAGAACAATTTGCATTAAGCCATCTTCAATTTTGTAAATCTTTAAATCTTGTAGGGAGAATAATCGTTGCTGATGAGGGGCTTAACGGCACCGTTTCCGGGACTGGTCAATCTTGTAAGATTTATATGGACAGCCTTCATGCGGATCTCCGTTTTTCTAAGATCGATTTTAAGATCGATGATGTGGACGAACCTTCATTCATAAAAATACATTGCCGCTACAAGGCAGAGATCGTCCATTCAGGGCTCAGAAATCCGGGTATTATTGATCCGGAGACCAAGACAGGTATACACCTAGAGCCTAAAGATTTTGTTAAAATGAAGGATGATGAAGATGTGGTTATTGTGGATGTCAGATCAAACTACGAGCATTCCATTGGTCGTTTTAAGAATGCGATCACTTTTGACATGGAAAACTTCCGTGATTTTCCGGAAAAGATTAATGATCTTGCAAAATATAAGAACAAAAAGATCGTCACCTATTGCACCGGTGGAATTAAATGCGAAAAGGCTTCGGCTTTATTGCTGCATGAGGGTTTTGAAAATGTTTATCAGCTGCATGGCGGTATCATTAAATATGGTAAGGAAGCAGGTGGAGAAGACTTTGAAGGCAAATGTTATGTATTCGATAATCGAGTTGCAGTAGATGTTAATTCTGTGAATCCGGTTGTGATTTCTACCTGCCAAAATTGTGGAGCCCATACAACTAAAATGATCAATTGTGCTAACCCTGAATGTAATGAGCATTTTACTCAGTGTGATGCTTGTGGCAAAAAGCTTGATGGAGCTTGCTCTGATAGTTGTCAGTCGCATCCACGCATCCGCGTTTATGATGGTACAGGATACTATGTGAAAGTTCCGCAGCCCATTAATAAAGAGAAATTAAAGCCAGTTAAAGCCTAAATAAAAATCTATTTTTCCTTAATATTAATTCAATGAAAAAAAAACTATCCCTAATCATTCTAGCATTTTTTATGCTTCAGGTATCATTCGCACAGGATAAATCTCTGTTTACCAAAGAACAATTTATAAAAGAAGGGGATACCCTTAATTATAGAATGTTGCTTCCCGAGAATTTTGATCCTAAAAAGGAATATCCGGTTTTATTTTTTTTACATGGAGCAGGTGAACGTGGCAATGATAATGAAGCGCAGCTGATGCATGGTAGTAAGCTTTTTCTAAAACCTGAACTAAGGAAGGATTTTCCGGCAATCGTTATTTTTCCTCAATGTCCCAAAAATGACTTCTGGGCAAATATAAAGCTAGGTGATGCAAAAACGAAAGAACGTTATAGCTTTCAAAAAGGGGGAAAACCCGGAAAAGCGATGAACTTACTCATGAGTCTATTGGGGAAATTTAAGTCTGAGAAATTTACAGATAATGATCGTTTTTATGTTGGAGGCCTTTCAATGGGGGCAATGGGCACTTTTGAACTACTCAGAAGAAAGCCTAAAGCTTTTGCTTCTGCATTTGCTATTTGCGGTGGCGATCATATAGAAAATGTAAAAAAATATAAAAAGGTTCCACTTTGGATTTTCCATGGAGGCAAGGATACGACTGTGCCGATTTTAAAATCAGAAATAGTGGTCAATGAATTGAAAAGGTTAAACGGGAATGTGGAATTCAGTATTTATCCTGAAGCGGGTCATAATAGCTGGGATGCTGCATTTGCAGAGCCTGATTTTTTATCCTGGCTGTTTTCTTTTAAAAAATAATTATTCCTGTTCCGGATCTTTTCTGATTATTCCTGCCTTAAATCTGGGTTTGTATGCCGGCTTTGTTTTTTCAGTGTCTGCCGCTGTTTTAACTGTTTCTGCGGCAGTAGATGATCCAGGATCAGTAGGCTGTTCTTGAATAGTCGCAATGATATTTGCTTTGAATCTGGGTTTAAAGGCTGGTTTAGGAGCAGTTATTTTACCATAAACAACATCCTCTTTGATTTCATTTGTTACAGGAATATTTACAGGTAGGTCAGATATGCTTATCGGACTTGATATCGTAATGGGTTCAGGTTTTGGAACTTCCTTAAAGGGGTTGGCACGTCGTAGTTTATTAAACCAGAACTTCTTGCTATGGTCGAAACTTTTTTCACCCATTTCATTGAAATGACTGTTGAATTCAGAAAACAATGCCTGTTCAGTGTTTTTAAGCTGAACAGGATCAATCTTTTTCTTAATTAGGAATACTTCAAAGGTCATTTTTATTAGTGCTATTCGGCCATATTATGATATACAGCCTGTACATCATCGTCTTCTTCGAGTTTATCAATCAGCTTAAATACATCTGCAGCCTGCTCTTCAGTCACTCCAGAAGTTGACTGGGCAATGCGCTCAAGTTTTGCACTGATTACCGGAATACCCTTTTCTTCTAATGCTTTTTGCATTTGACCGAAGTCTTCAAATGAAGTATGAATCACACCAATATCTTTTCCGGTTTCATCAACTTCTACATACAGATCTTCAAGGCCTGCATCAATTAATTCAAGCTCCAGCTCATCTATTTCTAGGTCGCCCGGATCAAAACAGAAAACAGATTTACGGCTAAATATAAAGTCTAATGAGCCAGTTTTTCCGAGAGTGCCATTCGTTTTATTGAAATAACTGCGCACATTGGCTACAGTCCGGTTAGTATTGTCGGTGGCAGTTTCTATCAGGATTGCAATACCATGTGGGGCATAACCTTCATAAACGATCTCTTCATAATTACTTTCATCTTTATTAGACGCCCTTTTTATAGCTGCTTCAACAGTATGCTTAGGCATATTTACTGCTTTTGCATTCTGCATGGCAGTTCTCAGTCTGGAGTTTGCATCAGGGTTTGATCCTCCATCCTTTACGGCCATAACAATTTCTTTACCTAGGCGCGTAAATTGTACCGCCATTTTTGCCCAGCGTTTGAATTTTCTTTCTTTACGGAATTCGAATGCTCTTCCCATTAGTTTACTATTTTCAAATTTATTTCTAAAAACGAATTTCTTATTTCTTATTTATTTCTGTCGAATCTGCATCTATTTTTCCGATTTCTCAGCATCCAGTATCTTAAATTTTCAATGGTTTTTCTAGAGAGTAATTTATTGCATTATTTTTTTAAATTGTTGAGCATGTCTGCTGTCATTTTCGATAGATTGAATTCAGGTTTCCAATTCCAGTCTGACTGCGCCTGACTGTCATTGATCGATCTGGGCCAGCTTGCTGCAATTTCCTGCCTCTGATCGTATTCTGTATATCCCAGTTTAAAGTGGGGAATATGCTTTCGTATTTCTTCTGCCAAGACCTCAGGAGTGAAGCTCATTCCTGTTAAATTATAGGATGAACGGATGTTTATTTTTTCTGTTGGAACATCCATTAATTCGATGGTTCCGCGAATGGCATCATCCATATACATCATTGGGAGTTCTGTATCTGCAGATAGAAAGCTTTGGTAACTGCCTTTTTTCAATGCATCATTGAACATATGAATGGCATAATCAGTCGTCCCTCCTCCGGGTGCTGCCTTCCAGCTGATCAATCCTGGATATCTGATGCTGCGGATATCGAGTCCATAGCGCTGAAAATAATATTCACACCAGCGTTCACCAGCCAGTTTACTGATCCCATAAACCGTGTTAGGATCCATGATGCAATACTGCGGGGTTTTATCTTTTGGTGAGTTTGGTCCAAAGACCGCAATAGAACTAGGCCAGTAAAGCCGAGTAGTTTTATACGCTATGGCAAGGTCTAGCACATTCAGCAATCCATTCATGTTCAGATCCCAGGCTAATTTGGGATTCTGTTCACCCGTTGCCGAGAGTAGTGCAGCCAGCAGATAAACCTGTGTAGGTTTGTATTTTTGGAAAAGCTGATTCAGAATATCCTTCTCTAAAACATTGATAAACTCAAATGGACCGGCATTTTTTATGTCGTAGTCAGGACGCCGAATATCGCATGCTATGACATTCCCATCGCCATAGATTTTTCTTAATTCGGTCACTAATTCTGTTCCTATTTGCCCATTGGAGCCAATAACCACAATTTTTTCAAGCATTCTAATTGGTTTTGCTCAAAGTTAAAAAATTAATGGAGGGCATTGGAATTTATTGGTTCGTCTAGCTTGTTTAATTGAACTTTGATACTAAGGCAAAGCTTTTTCTATACCTTTTTATTTTTCCTGCCAGATTAAATATTTCTGCGTTAACCAAGTATATTCCAACAGTGGCAAGCTGGTTTTGCTCGTTTAAGCCATCCCAAATGAATGTCCCTTCAGCATTTAGCGTGAAATTATTTAAAAGCTTCTTTATTAGAATACCCTGATCATTATAGATAGAAATATTCGCAATTTGTCCAGCAGCAGCAAACTTGTATTTCATTTCAAACACATCTTCAAACCCATCATTGTCTGGTGAAAATGTTTTTGTTACGATACTAAAATCTTCATTTGTTTCTAGCTCGACCGATTTTTGAGAATTTTGATATCCTGGGGTGGCTCCTCCCGATGCGGAAGTGGCCGATCTTAAATTTCCTGCTTCGCTGGCTGGTTTGTGTAGCTTACTGCGCTCCAGAGACACACCTTCTGTATTTTTGATTAGGGGGAAGTGCATTTTTTCATTATAGCTCAATTGGTCAATCAGTTTCCCACTACTTATCAGCACAGCAATACCCGAATCATCATTAAAAACAGGTAATGAGTTTATTTTATAGAGAGCACTTTGATTTTTCACAAGGTATTCTTGCTTGATATTATCTGGATTGGAACTCAAGGCTAAATAATTGCCCGACTCTAAAATGAATTGTTTTTTGCTGATCTGCCGAATGGAGTTGACAGTGTCCAAATTGATTCGTGCAATTGACAGATCTTTAAGATCAATTGAATGACTGGTGTTATTATAAATCTCAATAAAATCTGAACCGCCTGGTCTGGGATTAAACAGAATTTCTGAGAGTACCACATCATTCTTTTCAATTTTTGGAGTGAGTTGAAATTCTGCCCAGTTAAATGCTGCTGTGATTGATATATTACTGCAATCTCCAATATTGGAAACGGTAATTCGGTAGGTTTGACCTCGTGTTAAGGGTTCCTTATATTTCAATAGTACCTTGTCGAAATTTGGCGCCTGGGGTATAGCATATTCAGGATTTCCTACTCCATTATTAAGTTGAAAATTTACTGGAATAGAGGCCTTCACGCTATCGATGGATCTATTGAAACTCAATACAATACTGATGCTATCTAGGAATTCAATTTCTATTAATTTTAAAGCATCACTTGACGAATTTTGCTGGTAAACCGAATTTCTCCTTCCAGGTGTTCCTCCGGTACTATCATTGCTGCTGTTCCAATTCTGAAAGTCAGGGCAAATGGATTTAGGATCTATTAATTCAAGGGAATATCCGCCTTTTCTTTTTTCTGCATCTCTGAACCATGTTGGAATATAATGAATCTGCTGAATTGTGCGGCCTTTATTATTTCTTAATTTAATGGTATCTGATTGATTATTCAGGCTTGACCAACCCGGTATGCCTATTACCTTTCCATAAGGTTTAAATTCCAGGCTGTCTTTTTCTGAGCATATTATCAGGTATGATCCTGAGGCAATTTCTCCGGATTGAAAGGTGTAATTTTTCCCGTAGGATAATCCCTTGAGCTTTACAGTATTTTCTGTAGGGTTAAATAATTCGATAAATTCTGCCTCAGGTAGTCCAATTACTGGCAAAGGATCTGCAAAAATTTCATTGATCAAGATTGGATATTCGATTTCTGGTACCATAACGATCCCGAAAGCTGAATTTTTGTCAGCTCCATTCATGGATTTTCCTGAACAGCTGAAGAGCGAATCGGCTTTTAGAATATATTTTTCACCTTCACTGAACTTCTGTTTAAAGGTTAACCTGATGCGTTTATAGGAGGCATCTAAGCTTATTTTTGATGCTTTCTCAGCTCCATTATTGATACTGAAATTTGAAGCTTTAAAATGGCTGGTATCAGGAATTTGGTTGAAATACACGTCAATACTGCTTTCTGAAAATATATGTAAAGAATCGATCTTCAATTCCATTTCTGAAAATCTGGGATAATCTAACCGGTTTTTTCTGCCTGGCGTTCCGCCAGTTACATCAGTGGAGGATCCCCAGTTATAAAATCCATTACAACCGTTTTTGGAGAGATCTATTTTTTCCAATGTCCATCCACCTGTTTGCTTTTTTGGGTCTTTATACCATTTTTCTGAATAATTCAACGAGTCAACCACTCTGTTTTTAAAACTTTTTAAAACGATCTGATCTGAGCTATTGTTCAATGATGGCCAAGGAGAAATACCCAATGTTTTTCCAAAGCTTTTGTATTGAAGTGTATCTGCAGCAGGGCAAATAATCAGGTATTGATTTGGAGGCAGCAGGTATTTTTTTAAGATTGCTTTGGTTTGGGGATCGTTCATACTCCATCCTTCCAGATCAAGTGTGTCTGTTCCGGGATTAAACAATTCAATAAATTCAACTAGTGGCAGCCCAACTTCGGGTGATGGATCGGCAAATAGTTCGGTGATGAATACCTGTGCCGTATCTAGCCTCAGCGGTGGTGGAGGAGGCAGTGGTGGTGGAGCAGGAAGTGCAGGAATACTAAAACTGAATGGAGAAGAACTGCTGAGTGTATTTCCGCTGCAGTCTTTTATTCCGCTTACACTTAACTGATAGGTTGTGCCTGCTTTAAATTTATCGCTGAACTTGACCAAAACCTGCTTGAAGTCTCCACTACTTTTAATTTCTTTGATTTGACCTGAGCTGGGTGCTAATAAAAAATTATTTGTTGTTAACGTGCTATTATTTAATGGTTTGTTAAAATATACCAAAAGGGTAGTATCGGATAAACGATTCAAACTGTCAGCTTTTAAACTCAATTTATCATAGTTTGAAACAAAGACAGAGTTCTGTTTACCGGGTGTGCCTCCGGACAGGTCTTTTGAGGCGGTCCAAATGAATGGCCCAGTACAACGTGATAAATGATTGATCTGTTCTATACTCCATCCACCTTGTCTTTTTATTGGATCTCCATACCAGGTATCAGAATATAAAAGCGAGTCAACCACTCTGTTTTTAAAACTTTTTAAAACGATCTGATCTGAGCTATTGTTCAATGATGGCCAAGGAGAAATGCCCAATGTTTTTCCAAAGCTTTTGTATTGAAGTGTATCTGCTGCCGGACAAATAATCAGGTATTGATTTGGAGGCAGCAGGTATTTTTTCAAGATTGCTTTGGTTTGGGGATCGTTCATACTCCATCCTTCCAGATCAAGTGTGTCTGTTCCGGGATTAAACAATTCAATAAATTCAACCAGTGGCAGCCCAACTTCGG
>CAMDQV010000008.1 GCA_945906015.1 Pedobacter schmidteae
ATACATGCGGGTTCGAACTACATCAGTTAGTTGAGCACCTGCATCCTGTAAGGTCTTTTCTATTTTTAGAATAATAAATTTTGTCTAGGAATAAAGGTCATTTTTTCCAATTAGAGAATCTCCAGCAAAAGATGTCGTTCTTGAAAATCAATGATGTTTCCAATACGCACAGCTCTACAATATACAAATTCTCTTCCTAAGGGGTTCCCGATGATATATTTATACGTTTTTGCATATAATTCGAATTGAAATTAACTTCCTTTAGCTGATCGGGTCATCATTTCTAGCATATCCCACATCTCAGGGGTAATTGCTTCAAGACCATTAAACTGACCTGCTCCCTGTAGCCATTCTCCTCCATCTATGGTAATCACTTCTCCATTGATATAGCCCGAAAAATCAGACATCATGAATGCAGCCAGATTAGCAAGTTCCTGATGATCTCCAACACGTTTCAGTGGAACCCGGTTTTTGAAATCGAATTTTTTAGCCATGTCTCCTGGAAGTAGCCTGTCCCAGGCTCCTTTTGTTGGGAATGGTCCGGGTGCAATGGCATTATTTCTGATTCCATATTTCCCCCATTCTGCTGCTAGAGAACGCGTCATGGCAAGTACACCACCTTTGGCGCAGGCAGATGGAACTACATATCCCGAACCTGTAAATGCATAGGTGGTGACTATATTTAATATTGTTCCTGCTTGTTTTTCTTTGATCCAGTGCTTACCTATTGCCATGGTACAGTTTGCAGTACCTTTTAATACAATATCGATGATTGTAGAAAAGGCATTGGCTGAAAGTCGTTCAGTTGGTGAAATAAAGTTACCTGCAGCATTGTTTAAGAGCCCGTGCACCTGACCGAAAGTTTCTAATGTTTTTCTTAAAACCTCATCAACTTCATCAGGTTTACGTACATCACATTGAACCGCTAATACTTTTGCTCCCCCTTTATTGCTTACTGCCGCTTCTTGTTCCATTTCAGCAGCAGTTTTAAGGAGCACATCCATCTTTCTGCTAGTGATCACAACATTGGCGCCAAGCTTGAGAAAATAGGTACTCATTGCTCTTCCAAGACCGGTTCCTCCGCCTGTAATAATTATTGTTTTACCACTCAGGGCATCATCACGTAACATTGGTTCATTATACATATCAAGCCGGTTTTTGTTGAAGATTTTGAATGATTGTTTTTAGAATGGATCGGGTTGATGCCGACCACCACTGTGCAAGCATAGGTCTGATCATTTCTGTTGGATCTGCACTTACTTTTTTTAATAACTCCATACGCATATTCATTTTGCTTTGCTGCCATGCATTACGTTCTAATTTAATGTAAGTAAGCATTTTACGCTCAGCAGCATGCAAAATACTTTCCGGGTTCACCACCTCATCGATCAAACCGGTACTTAATGCTTCTTGTGTGTGCATTAGCTTTCCTTCAAGTAAAAAGCGATAAGCATTTGCCTGACCGAGCCAGAATGAATACAAATGAAAAATACTTTCCGGAATGATAATTCCAACTGGAACCTCATTGAGTCCGATGATGAATTTACCTTGAGCCATTATTCTGTAATCACAGCAAAGGGCAAGCACGCAACCACCTGCAGGGCTATGTCCGCTGATGGCAGCTATCATTGGTTTTTTGAAAGAAACCAATCTCGTTACCAAATTTAAAAAGTCGATCCAGAAGTTTTTTATTGTTTCCTCATCATAATTATAAAGCTCAATAAGGTCAAGGCCGGCTGAGAAAAAACCATCTTGTCCTGTCAAAATTAATCCCGCAATCGAATCGTCATTTTCAATGTTTTTGACAATTTGATGAAGTTCAGCAACCATTTCTGCATTGATAGCATTCGATTTACCGCGGTTCAATGACAGAACAGCAATTTTATCTTTTATATTAACCTTTATTGTATTCATATTTATTTAACGCTATATCTGAATATTTGTCTCCCTATCGTTCCATCTATATTGATTCCTTCAACAATAGCTTTGTAATTTCCAGTTCCATCCGAATTGAAGAACTCCACACTTGCTTTCCCGGTTGAATCGCTAATCACATTCGGATTCCAGTAAATGGTGGTCCGTAGGTCAGCAATCTTTGTATTGATTTCGGGATCATCATAGTTTGGTGAATAGAACTCACGCCCTTTGTAATAACCTTTAGGATTATAGCCTGCAATTCCCGGAGCATAATTTTTATAACCTCTATTATTTTCTCCCCGTTTGGTGGTTATTATTAGTACACCGCCACCGCCACGGCTTCCGTAAATTGCGGTATTTGCACCACTTCTCAATATTTCAATGGTCTCAACATCACTTGGATTTATGGATGAAAGAAATTCTGGTTCCAAAAAAGCCCCGTCCAGAACCAATTGCATTGGAATCGGACCAGAGAAAGAATACATACTTCTCGTAGAGTAGACCATACCATTCATCACCATGACTCCTGCAATTCTACCCTGAATACACTGGGCAATATCAAAGCAGTTCTGAAGCTGTTCAGCCTTAATTATTGCGTCGGCCCTGCCTGCTCCATTTAAATTAGATGAGTTTTTTGCTTCTACTTTCGTGTCAACTACCTTAACCTCATCCAGAAGGATATTTCTAACAATCAACCCGTTTCTTTTGAGATCATCATATTGAGCACGGCTATTCTTAAGGTAGGCGAACATCGATTTATTTACGTTAACCTCCAGCATTGCCTCATTCTTGTTTTTTGTTACTAGCTGAGCCGGGATTCTGTCAAGAAATATCTCTACATTTTTCTTATCCCTTTCATTCCGGGCCTGAACTATGAATTTTGTGCTGTCATTGAAATAGAGATTGTCAAATCGAAACTCTCCATTCTTATCGGTCAGGGTATCCAGCAAAAATGAAGTTCCTGAAGATGATAACAGCGTAACCTTGCCACCAATAACAGGCTTTCCATTTAGTGAAGTTACTTTTCCGCTTACCTGCATGCTTCTTTCCGGTTGATATACCAATGTTGGATAGTTATTTGACAAGATATTTTTCCATTCAAAGCGACGCCAACCTTGTGTTAATAAAAGATTATCGAGCTGTCTTACCTTAGCGTCACTCGTATCAGTGAAATAGTAATTAGCTTGTTCAATAAAGCCCTTCAGGTCTGAACTGAGCAGCAGATTAGAAATAATACTCGTTTCACTTGCCTCATCAACCGGAACTTTTGTTTCATCAACTATTGCAATTGAAAAACTGCCAAGCGTAGGTTTGCCTCTAGGATCGTTTACATCCAGCATGAGCTTTACTTTTTCTCTTTTTTGGAACTCAGTCTTTTCAGTGCTTAAATTTATTTTAAGAAAATCGGAGTGATTGATGAATACCAGACGCTCTGCAACAGGCTCATTTTTAGGAGAAAACAGGGTTAACTGAAGAATTCCTGTTGGGAACCGTGATTTGGGAATAGACGCGTTGAAAGTTCGGCTATTCATCTTGTTCTTTGATACAAATTGTACTTGACCGTTTGTTTGTGCTACTAGTGTCAGTTCTGAATCTGGTTGATCCATCTCTGTTGTCGAAATTCTTATTTTGAGTTCATTGGGGTCAGTATTATCAGCAGTTAATACATAGCCCTGTGCTTTTATCTTTGGGAGAGGAATTGCTTTTTCTGAGCCATCCTTAAAGGTGATATGTGCAGTATAGCTATTTGATACGCTTGGTTTTATTTTGAAAGAACCCATACCCGCATGTTCCGATTGGAATTCGCTTATCCTGACATTATTTTGGTCGGAGATGTATCCGCTTATAGCTATCCCAAGTCCATCAGATCCAAGTGCTTTAAAGGCAACTCGTGTACTGATGCCATTGATCATATCGCCGCCTTCAGGGAAAAATTTTACATCGGTTTCGTTTGAAGTTGATTTAACCGGAAAATTTTTGCTGGTACTGATCTTCTCATCCAGGCGGATTGTAGTCAGAATCTTTCCTGATTTCAATATAAAAGGCTGATTATTGACGAAGCTGATTAGTAAGTTACCTTTTGAATCGGTTATACCCTTTCCTTTCAGGATGGTTCTGAAATCTAATACCACCTGATAAGTAACTTCCTTATTGATCAAAGGCTTGCCGGCCATGTCGGCATAGTTTAAACTCGCTATCACTTTTTGCCCTTTTACATCTTTACTATAGGTATAATCTGCCTGAGTTATTACGGTATTAGCGATTGAATTACCAATAGTAAAGGTTTTATCAAAAAAGTATTCTTCACCAAAATTCCGCATCCAATTAGTATAGGCCCTAATTCGGTAATTACCCTCTTTTAAAGAATCGGTAAGTGAAAAATCGCCCCAGGCAAGCCCCATTTCTAAAGGCAATGCTATGGATTGCTTCACAGAATCTTTATCATTGATCAGTTCCACATATAGAATTTTGCTTAGGTCTGATAACTCATTCTTTTCAGCATTTACTACATAGGCCTTGAACCATATATTATCGCCGATTGCATAATAGGGCTTATCCATATGCAAGTGAATTTTTTCCTGCGGGTACTGTAACCGATATTTTTCAATCTGCTGGAGTATTTTTTTCAAGGGTTCATCATCTCTGACAAATCCCAGTACAATTATTGATGCAATGACAGAAAATAGTAGAATAACGTATTTTTTCATAATTTTCTTAAGAGACAGTTAGCAAGATAATTCCAAAAGATATGAGCTTCAGGGCAAAACATGATGAACAGTTTTAGGAATCGACGGTTAATTAAAGTACTAAGCCTCAATTTACAAAAATTGAGGCTCATCTATTTATAATATACGAATTATTTGATACTTAGATCTTAAAATACATTCTTCCACATCATGCTTTCCACCGGCTTGGTAGTTTTATTATTGTATTTAGCATTTGCTTTTGTATTGTACATTGTTTCTACATCTCCTTCAACAACAAAGTAGATCAATTGACCGATAGGCATTCCAGCATAAATTCTTACAGGCTGGGCGCAAGAAATTTCCAGAGTCCAGGTATTGCAAAATCCTACATCGCCCTTTCCTGCGGTAGCATGAATATCAATTCCTAGGCGGCCGGTACTAGATTTTCCTTCCAGAAAAGGCACATGTCTGTGAGTTTCCGTATATTCTAGGGTAACTCCTAGGTAAAGTGTGTTTGGCTGAAGTACAAAACCATCTTTTGGTATTTCGAAATGATCAATTTCATTATGTGCTTTCGAATCTAATACCCTTTTTCTGTACGTTGCCAGATATTTGCCCAGATGTACATCATACGAATTTGTGCCTAAACAATCCTTTTGGAAGGGTTCAATGATAATATTCCCCTTTTCAATTTCTTCGAGTATAATTTTATCAGAAAGTATCATAAATAAGCTTAAGATTTGGACTAAATTATGATTTATTTGAGATAGTTTTACAGGTATTTTATATTTTAAAATGGCTCTTGCTTATCACAAAGAAATTGACCCCTTTACATCTTTCGCTATTTGGAAGATCGAAGAATCTGCAGATGAACTTTTTGCTCAATTACAGTTAAAAGAGCATGAAAAAACATATCTGGATAATCTGGTCAATGGTAAGAGAAATATGCATTGGCTGAGCACGCGTGTCTTACTTCGCAGAATGATGGACACTGATGAGTACATCGATTGCAGAGTTGACTCAAGCGGCAAGCCCTACCTCAGTAATTTTCCTCATTATATTTCTCTTAGCCATTCGTATGATTATGCCGCAGTTATGGTCAGTAAGAACAAAGCGGTAGGAATTGATATTGAATTGATTAAAGACAAGATCGAACGTATTGCCAGTAAGTTCTTAAGTGCAAAGGAATTGGAATTCATTCAGGAACAAGAAAGGATTGAACATTTATATGTCTGTTGGTGTGCAAAGGAGGCTGTTTATAAGCTTCATGGAAAAAAGAATGTGAGTTTTGTAGAGAATATTGAACTAAAACCATTCCATTATAGTGGGAATGGATCATTTTCTGCAAATCTGGATATTGGTTCAACTCATAAGGAGTTCAAGGTTCATTATGAGAAATTTGATGAATATATGATTGGGTTTGTTTCAGACGATAAGAATGAAGAATAAGAAGGTGATCTTTCAGGATTGGGGTTTGCTTGATTATCAGCAGGCCTGGGATAGGCAGGAGCAGGTTTTTTTAGAGGCGGTTCAGACAAAAACACAGAATAGAAATAAAAACACAGATTATCCGGTTAAAAATCATCTCATTTTTGTTGAACACCCTCATGTTTATACACTCGGCAAAAGTGGTAAGCCTGAAAATTTGCTGCTTGATGAGGCGGGGCTGAAAGAAAAAAGTGCTTCTTATTATAAAATTAATCGGGGTGGTGATATAACCTACCATGGTCCTGGTCAACTTGTAGGATATCCGATTCTCGATCTTGATAATTTTTTTACGGATATACATCTGTATCTACGTACTCTGGAGGAGGCTGTGATCTTTACGCTTGCCGATTATGGAATAAAAGGTGGTAGGTATGAAGGGTATACAGGAGTTTGGCTTGATGCGGATAATGAGCGTGCTAGAAAGATTTGCGCAATGGGAGTGAGGTGCAGCCGCTGGGTAACTATGCACGGACTTGCATTTAATGTGAATACAGATCTTACTTATTTTAACAATATTGTTCCATGTGGAATCGATGACAAGGACGTTACTTCAATGGAAAGGGAACTTGGCTATAAAGTTGATACTGATGAGGTTAAGCAAAAATTAAAGATCCATATGGCTGAACTTTTTGAAATGGAAATTGTTTGATATTGAGACTAGTATCATAAAGATAACAGAACCAAGAATCTAGAACAAAGAACCAAGACAAAGGATAATTCAGCGCTAAATTGAAATTTCTTGCTTTTTTCCTACCTCATACTTCCTACCTCATACTTCAAATAACCATTTTTGAGTTTTGAGTTTTGAGATAAATTCTGCTTCATTTCATACTTCAGATAACTGACAACAGACAACTGGACCAAGAACCAAGAACAAAGACTGTGTGGTGCTAAATTGAGATTTCCTGCTTTTTTCCTACCTCATACTTCATACCTCAGACAACGGGAACCAAGAACCAGGAGCAAAGAACAAAGACTGTGTGGTGCTAATTTGAAATTTCCTGTTTTTTTCAGACCTCAGACCTCCTAACTCCTACTTCCTACCTCAGATAACCACTTTTGAGTATTGAGTATTGAGATAGATTCTGCTTCACCTCAGACCTCAGACCTCTTACCTCTTACTTCCTACCTCCTACTTCCTACCTCAGATAAAACAACAAAGCCCCGAAATTAATCCGGGGCTTTGTCATGTATTGGGTTAATAATATTACATCATTCCACCCATACCACCACCGCCACCCATTGGAGGCATATGATGGCCACCGCCTTTGTCATCTTCAGGTTCATCAGCTAAAACCACTTCAGTAGTTAATAGCATTGATGCGATTGATGCTGCATTTTCTAATGCAATACGACCAACCTTGGTAGGGTCAATAACACCGGCACCTATCAGGTTTTCATAAACATCTGTACGTGCATTGTATCCAAAGTCTTCTTTACCTTCTTTTACTTTTTGAACCACGATAGAACCTTCAATGCCTGCATTCTGACAGATCTGACGCAATGGTTCTTCAATTGCACGTCTGATGATCGCAATACCTGTGTTCTCATCTTCATTAGATCCTTTAAGATTAGTTAATGATTCGATAGCACGAATGAAAGCAACACCACCACCGGCAACGATACCTTCTTCAACCGCAGCACGGGTTGCATGTAAAGCATCATCAACTCTGTCTTTTTTCTCTTTCATTTCAACTTCAGTAGCAGCACCAACATAAAGTACAGCAACACCACCAGAAAGTTTCGCTAAACGCTCTTGTAGTTTTTCCTTATCGTAATCAGAAGTTGTAGTTTCAACCTGTGCTTTGATCTGGTTAACACGAGCTTTGATATCAGAAGATTTACCTGCACCGTTAATTACGATGGTATTATCTTTATCAACTACTACTTTTTCTGCCTGACCTAAGTAAGTAAGATCTGCATTTTCTAATTTATAACCTCTTTCTTCAGAGATAACTGTTCCGCCTGTAAGGATAGCGATATCTTCAAGCATTGCTTTACGACGATCACCAAATCCAGGGGCTTTAACTGCAGCAACTTTCAGTGAACCACGGATCTTATTAACAACAAGAGTTGCTAAAGCTTCACCATCAAGATCTTCTGCGATGATAAGTAATGGTTTACCTGTTTGAACTTGCTTTTCAAGTACCGGAAGTAATTCTTTCATAGAAGAGATTTTCTTATCATAGATAAGAATATATGGGTTTTCTAACTCAACTTCCATTTTATCAGCGTTGGTAACAAAATATGGAGATAAGTAACCACGGTCAAATTGCATACCTTCAACTGTTTTCATTTCAGTTTCAGTACCTTTTGCTTCTTCAACTGTAATTACACCATCTTTACCAACTTTGGCCATTGCATCAGCAATCAGAGTTCCGATTATTTCATCATTGTTTGCTGAAATAGCAGCAACTTGTTTGATTTTTTTGTTGTCTTCACCAACAGACTGAGATTGTTTCTTCAGGTTGGCAACCACAGCAGTAACTGCTTTGTCGATACCGCGTTTTAAATCCATTGGATTTGCACCAGCAGCAACGTTCTTAATTCCTGCTGTAACAATCGCCTGAGCTAAAACAGTTGCAGTAGTAGTACCATCGCCAGCCTGATCAGCTGTTTTTGATGCAACTTCTTTTACCATTTGAGCACCCATATTTTCAAGGGCGTCTTTTAATTCAATTTCTTTGGCAACAGTAACACCATCTTTAGTGATAGATGGTGAACCAAATTTCTTATCAATAATTACATTACGTCCTTTTGGTCCAAGAGTTACTTTAACTGCATTGGCAAGGATATCCACGCCTCTTTTCAGAGCATCGCGTGCTTCAACGTTGTATTTAACTTGTTTTGACATGTTTTAAGATTTTAAATGCTGGAGCTAATTCAAAACAGATGTTTGGATTAGGCTCCTGGGTTTAAATTTATTAGATTTTGGTTAAGAGGTATGAAGTCCGATGTCTGAGGTCTGATTTCCGACTTCCGGATTCCTTCTTCCTTATAGTATTGCGAAAATATCAGATTCACGCATGATAAGATATTCTTTACCATCATGAGTAATCTCAGTGCCAGCATACTTGCCGTATAATACCACATCGCCTACTTTATAAGCCATAGGGATCAAATTACCGGTTTGTTCCGCATATTTACCCGGACCAACGGCTACAACAGTTCCTTTTTGAGGTTTTTCTTTTGCAGTATCAGGAATGTAAAGTCCTGAGGCTGTTTTTTCTTCAGCTTGAGCAGCTTCTATAACTACCCGGTCTGCGCTAGGTTTGATATTTAATGCCATATTGTTGTTATGTATTTAATTAATTAAATTTTTCTTCATTGTTGAAGTCACTAACTATGCCAAATGACCTCTGGTCAGTATTCTTGTCAAATTTTCATTAATAGAAACTTTTACTGGCTTGATTCAATCTTTTTCGGTGTCAAGCTGTCAGTTAAATGTAAGCCAGTTCCAAAAAAAATTCACCCGCGATCAGGTGACCTTTACTATTGATTTCTTATTATCTTTTTACGGTATCAGTAGGAAGTGAAAAATTTGATGGTGCAGCAACTGGTGCAGCAGGTTTATTGATTTGATTTTGAATTTCATTTTTTTCTTGATCAACAACTCCTCCGCGGGGTACAACAACATTAACCATCAATGCTAAAACCATCAGTGTTACCGCTAGAACCCATGTTCCCTTTTCAAGAAAATCACCTGTTCTCTGAACTCCCATGATATTGTTGGAACCTGCAAAACCTGATGATAGGCCGCCTCCTTTAGGATTTTGGATCAAAATGATCACTACTAGCAGAAAACAAACAATGATTGCTAGAATAATAATTGTATATAACATATTTTTTAATTTACTTTCTTTTCTAATTCAAGAATTTGATCGGCAAAGTACGTGCTTTTTTCCGGAAATTTCAAACTTAAATTTTTGTAGGTATCGATCGCTTTTTGAAACAACATTTGATCTGTGTAGATCTGAGCTAATGTTTCTGAAACCAGGTCATTTGGATCCTCTGCACTTTTACGGGCCTTATTCTCGGTATCTAATTTTTGTGAATTTGGTGGTTTGATCTGCGGCTCTTCTTTAATGAACTTATCTAGGATCAAATCTTCTTTCCGCCGAACCTGAAAAGGGACAGTTTGTGGCGCGTTTTCTACAGCCTCAAGAGGTGATTGCAAATGGAATATATTTTCAATGATCTGACTGCTTAACTGATCAACCGAATTTCTTTTTATGGTCTGCGTAGTATCCAGTTTGAATTCTACAAATGGTTGATAATTATCAGAATGCTCATTTCTTGTTTTGTTAAGCCACCATAAAAATGAATATGGCATTTTATCATCATCGTATTTTGATACATTATGATCTGTTTCCTTGACTTTGGAAGGCTTTACTAGAGATTCTGTAACCGGTATATATACAGGGGCAACGATTTCGATTCCATCAGTTTTGGTTTCAATTTGGTTTTCGTCCTGTTGCTGGCTTCCTTCTGTTAATGACAGCTCTTCAAATTCTTGTTCATCAAGTTGTTTCTCACTGTCGTAAATTTCTATGAAATTTGTACGTATTTGAGGGTTACTAGTTAATTTTTCAGGGGTGTTAAGTGCTGTGTATAAAACAGTTCTGTCAGGAATCAGTAGTGCTATTCTTGCAAAATGGTCTGCATTTTTTGATGAATCCTGAGCAGCTATAGCGCGTGAATAAATAATATGCAGCAGCTGGCAATACGGAAATTTTTCAAGTGCAGATTGAAATTCTCCAGGTTCGGCAGAGCTTGCTGCCGATGGATTTGCAACATATTCTGAAAATAATTTGATACCAAAATCCTGCTTATTTGCCTCTTCCACTTTTACTCATTTTTTGAAAGCTAAATATTTTTTACCAATTGGCAAAAGCCTTGTTAAAAATATTCTCAGTTAGCTGACGATTGATCAATATTAATAATTTTTGTTCCTGCGTTTGTATTGGTCCCTGGTTAAGACTAAATTCCTGAAATGCTTGAAAACTTTGTTCAAAATTCAATTCTGGATTCAGGCTGTTCGTATATTTTACATTTACTGTAACTGTAACCCTATTTAATCCTGCACGATCATTGCCCTGAATAGCTACCGGCCTGATGGTATAATCGGTAATCCTGCCCTCTAAATTAGCATCTCCATCAACCCTTACAATACTCAGTCTAGATTGATTACGAATCCTTTCTTTTAATGCTTCAGTGAATTGTTGACTTAAATAAGGAACTACCAAAGCGGAGGTGTTCTCGAAAAACTGCACGGTGATCGTCTTCATTTCTGGAGGAATCGAAGCGCCTGAAAATGAATAAGTTCCACAGGACTGAAAAATCAGGATGCTCAATAGAACAATAAAACACTTAATATTTAAAATAAACTTATGCATAGTTAAAGATGAGCTTATAATTCTAATTCCTTTATTTTACGATACAGGGTACGCTCAGATATTCCAAGTTCCTGTGCTGCCAGTTTCCTTTTTCCCTTGTGTTTTTTCAGGGCCTTCTTGATTAGGTCAGATTCTTTATCTACCAAAGATAATGACTCTTCAACTTCTTCAGCTTCATCCATCATATCGTATGATTTATCATTATTGGGCTGGTGAATTACCAATTGATGCTGATCTGATGGAATGTTACCACCTTCTGGAATCTCAATATCACGGTAAAGCTGATTGATCACATTTTGATTAGATTGTATACTTGACGTGTTTCCCCCGTTTTGTATGATCTCTGCCACTAGTTTTTTGAGATCAGTCATGTCTTTTTTCATATCGAAAAGAACCTTGTAGAGGATATCACGTTCCGAAAAATCATCTTTATTCTGGTTCTGAATTCGCATCGGAAGGGTACTTCCAGCTTCTTTAGGAATGTAATTTTGTAAGTGCTCTGCCGTTAAATTTCTTTCCTTTTCAAGTACGGCAATTTGCTCCGCAATATTTTTTAGCTGACGAACATTTCCCGGCCAGCTATAATTCATCAAAACCTGCTGTGCACTTTGGTCAAGTTGTACTGTAGGGCTTCTGTATTTATCTGTAAAATCGGCAACGAACTTCCTGAACAATAAATTGATATCCTCCTTGCGCTCTCTCAGCGCTGTTATTTTTAATGGGACAGTGTTTAAGCGATAATAAAGATCTTCCCTGAACTTGCCCGCACTTACAGCATCAAAAACATCCTTATTTGTAGCTGCGATCACACGCACATTTGTTTTCTGTACTTTGGAAGAACCAACACGAATATATTCACCAGTTTCTAATACCCGTAACAAACGAGCCTGCGTACCAATCGGTAATTCTGCAACCTCGTCCAGAAATATTGTTCCCCCATCTACCACTTCAAAATACCCCTTACGGGCATCATGTGCACCGGTAAATGATCCTTTTTCATGACCGAATAATTCAGAATCGATTGTTCCTTCTGGTATCGCTCCACAGTTTACCGCGATAAATGGGCCATGTTTACGGGCACTTAATGAATGAATAATATGAGAAAATACCTCTTTACCACTTCCGCTTTCGCCCGTGATCAGCACCGAAATATCAGTTGGTGCTACTTGCCTGGCAATATCAATAGCTCTGTTGAGTAAAGGTGAATTCCCTATTATTCCAAATCGGTTTTTTATATCCTGAACATCCATATTCTTATCCTTCCTATATGCAAATGATGATTGGTCATCATTTGCAAAGTTATTTTATTAATTAATAAGTTGACCAATAAGCGTGGCCGGTGTGCAACGAACTATTGCCACATTAACGTAGTCGCCGCGTTTATTATTTTCATTGGCCGGGAAAACAACGGTGATATTATGTTCAGTTTTCCCTGAAAAATCCTGATCGGATTTTTTCGAAAAGCCATCGATTAGTACGCGATGTATTTTGCCAATGTGCTGCTCCAGCCGATGTAATGAACTGGCCTGCTGCATTTTCAGGATTTCATTAAAACGACGTGTTTTAACTTCTTCAGGTATATCATCTTCAAAACGTTTGGCCGCCAGCGTACCCGGACGTTCCGAATAGGTGTACATGTATGCAAAATCAAACTTCACATAATCCATCAAACTTAATGTATCCTGATGTTCTTCTTCTGTTTCAGTACAAAAACCAATGATCACATCTGTTGAAATGGAGCATTCAGGGATCAAACGCCTGATGGCATCGATCCTTTCAAGATACCATTCCCGGGTATAGGTGCGGTTCATCAGCTCTAGTACCCGTGAATTTCCTGATTGTACCGGCAAATGGATATGATTACAGATATTATCATATTTATTCATTGTATGTAATACCTCATTGGTGATATCTTTTGGATGAGACGTAGAAAAACGAACACGCAATCGTGGATCGATCTGAGCAACAAGCTCCAGAAGGCCTGCAAAATTTAGCTTGTCTTCCCATTTATATGAATCCACGTTCTGGCCCAGCAGAGTAATTTCACGATAGCCCTCTGCAACTAATTCTTTGGCTTCTCTGACAATTGATTCTGGATCTCTGCTTCGTTCTCTTCCCCTTGTAAATGGAACCACACAGAAAGAGCACATATTATCGCAGCCGCGCATGATGGAAACAAAAGCAGAGATGCCATTGCTGTTTAACCGAACCGGACTAATATCTGCATAGGTTTCTTCACGGGATAGGAGAACATTTACAGTACGCATTCCTTCGTCGGCCTGTGAAAGTAAATTGGGTAGATCGCGATATGAGTCTGGCCCGATAACGATATCAACCAGCTTCTCTTCTTCTAAAAACTTAGATTTTAGGCGCTCAGCCATACATCCTAGTACACCGATCGTGATTCCGGGACGCTTCTTTTTTGCCGCGCTGAACTCACGGAGCCTGTTTCTTACTCTTTGTTCGGCATTATCACGTATCGAACAGGTATTGATAAATATGACATCTGCCTCTTTATAATGAGCAGTTGTTTCGAAACCCATATCCAGCATCAAAGATGCAACAATCTCACTGTCAGCAAAATTCATTGCACAGCCGTAACTCTCTATATAGAGTTTGCGTCCGGTATATTGTTTTGGCCTTTCAATTAGTAAGGCTTCACCCTGACGGGATTCATCATGCAAGGCAATCTCTGATGAATCTTTTAAGTTTAATGGGCGGTCAGACATTTGAATATTAGTTAGTTTACAAAAATACGTAAATTTCTATTGAATGACAATTTGTCAGGCACACTTTTTTATCTTAATTCTAATAATTTTATTTTTCGTTGACATATCCCGCAGGTATTTATTGGTATTAATTGTATAAGTTTAAATTTTAGACAGATATATGACTAAAATAAATAGTTATGCTATTATCCGGAAATGGGTACTGATTGGATTTTTGTCTCTGATCGCTTTGATTTCTGGTTTAGCCATCTATCTTAATTATTACTGGAAACCCATTATTGCCGAAAGAATTAAGGAAGCTATTCACCAATCTACGGATGGTTTGTATCGTATTGATTTTGATAATGTGAGAATGAATTTTGTTACAGGGAGAATGACTATTCTCAAAATCCGTTTCACACCAGATACTATGGTATACAACGCAATGAAAAGAGACAGTATTGCTCCTCGGCACTTGTATACAGTTGTTGTTGCTAAACTTATCCTAAAAAGAATAAAGCCCTGGAAGGTTTATTTTGATAGGGATCTGGAAATGGGATCAATAGAGATCGACCGTCCTAGTCTGGAGCTTAATTTTACTGATTTAAAGAATAATAACGGCACTTTGAAAGGCAATAAGCGTACAGCCTACCAGCGATTGGCTCCTTATTTGAAGTCGGTTAAGATTGGTGATATTATTTTCAAAAATGCCGACTTTAAATACATTGATAAGAGCTTGAACGGAAGAAAGGAAACTGCTCTAAAGAGCCTCTATATTAAGATTAGCGATCTTCTTATCGATTCTGCATCCCAATTTGATAAGTCGCGTCTGTATTATACCCGTGATATATATGCAGAACTGATGGGGTACAACACGATCACATTAGACAAAAATTACAGTGTTCAAATTAAGGAATTAAGAGCTTCAACTGCAGGTGCTTATTTTCGAATGAATGGCATTCGGGTAGTTCCGCGTTTTGGGGAAATGGAGTTTTCGCGAAGATTTAAATTCCAGAAACCCCGATACACCGTGAATATTGAAGATTTGCAGCTCAATAAGATTGATTATGAACTACTGAACAGAGAACGGCGAATTTCTGCTTCGTCATTGATCTTAAGCAGGGCTAATTTATCTATTTTCCTCAACAGGCAGATTCCTGACTCAATAAGGAATAAGGGAATGAATTTCCCTCAGATAGCTTTGCAGCGGTTTAACTTAAATACCACAGTCGATTCAGTTTTATTGCATAATTCCATAGTAGATTATTCGGAGTATAATCCGAGTTCTCTCCGTAAAGGAAAAGTTACTTTCAGCCAAATAAATGGAACCATAACCAATTTAACGAACGATTCAATTAATCTCATCAAAAACAAATACAGTGATGTGAAACTTACTTCACTCCTCATGGATCGGGGTAGATTGGATGCAACTATGAAATTTAATCTGAATGATCCAGGCGGAGTATTTGAATATGCTGGGCGCCTCGGCAACATTGATGCAGGCCTTCTTAACTCTGCGATTAGGCCATTGTCTCTTATTGAGATCAAATCTGGGTTTATTGATAAAATGATAGTCAAAGGAACCGGCAGTTTAAAAGGTGTAAGAGGTAAACTGACCTGTTATTATAAGGATCTTAAGATAGCCCTGCTCGAAATGAGTGGTAAAACAATCAGGCTAAAAAGAAAAGGAATTGCCTCAATCTTTGCCAATATCCTGATCATAAAAGATGATAATCCATCTCCTGGTGCACCTGTTAGAACATCTAATTTTCTATTTAACCGTCCACAGCATTCTTCCTTTTTTAATATGATATGGAAAGGCTTTGCTGGAGCTTTACTCGAGACCATCGGTTTTGACTCTGCCACACAAAAAGAGATTAAAGTCAGATTGCGGAAAATGGAAAACGAACGTATCGCCAGAGATGGACGGAGAGAGGGTAGGTTGAGGAAGAGAGATATACGAAGAAGTAATAGAAATTGAGGCAATTATTGCTTTAGTTCTTTTCTTGTAAATGAGTGACTCTGAGGTAATTTGAATGCCCGGCAAAACAAATCTTTATCTTTAGCGTCTTTGCGAGCTTTCCTGTTTGGTTCAATAGTATTAAAAAATAGGGTCTCGCAGAGACGCGAAGACGCAAGTGTATAGCGGGAAAGAAATTTCCTAAATAAGGAGTAATTCTTTTTTTTTATTCAAGTAGTGAGTAAAAGATTAGTTGAATACCAAAAATCTTCAAAATTCTTATTAAATTTTATTTGGATTTGTAGAATAAAAGGGTGCGGTTCTTGATTTTCTTTACATGCGATTCTTCAGGTTCTGCGAAAATTAATAAATTCAGCTTAGCAACAGTTTTTTAAAACAAAAAAAGCCACTTAATCTTAAGCAGCTTTGTAATAATCAAATTAATATTCTTTATTGTCCCACCATATAATTCCAGCCAAATTCATCGGCTGATCTACCGTAGCGTAAGTTATTTAGCGTATTCAAAACCTTGCTTGAAAATACACGCTTTGCAGGATCCGGAAGGGTATAAAGCGCTCCATTATGCCCAATTTCAGCAATGTGTGCTATGGTAGCAGCAGTTCCAACACCAAAGGCATCAGAAATGCGACCTTGTTTTATTCCGGCTATGATCTCATCTACAGAAATTCTGCGTTCTTCAATAGTTACATTCCAATTTCTGGCCAATGTAAGAACGGTATCACGGGTTACACCTTTCAGAATAGTATCCCTTGTTGAAGGAGTAATTAATGTCCCATCCATCAGGAACATCACATTTGCAGCTCCTAGCTCTTCAATGTATGCATGATCACGTGAATCAGTCCAGATTAACTGGTCAAACCCTTCTTGTGTAGCTTTTAAGTTGGGAAGCATCGCACCACCGTAATTTCCGGCAGCTTTTGCAAAACCAAAACCTCCATCACAGGCTCTTGAATAATTGGTTTCAATTTTAACTTTCAGGTTTTTCGAAAAATAAGGGCCTACTGGTCCGGTTAGAACCATATATTTATAACTTGTTGATGGAATAACCCCCAGAAATGGATCAGTAGCAAACATGAATGGCCTGATATACAAGGAATGATTTTCTTTTCCCGGAACCCAGTCTCTGTCAAGGTCTACCAATGTAGCAATACTTTGTAAAAATGTTTCTAAAGGTAGCTCAGGCATACATAAACGTTGTGCAGAAAGGTTGAATCGTTCGCTGTTTTTATCTGGACGGAAGATTGAAACCTTGCCATTGCCATGTTTATATGCTTTGATGCCTTCAAAAAATGTTTGTCCGTAATGAAGTGCTGATATCGCCGGATTGATACCAATTTCTCCAAAGGGAAGGATTTGGAAGTTTTTCCATTCGCCATCGCTGTAATCTGCCATGAACATATGATCGGAAAAAGTCTTTCCGAAGGGCAAATTATCGAAATCGGTTTCAGCTAAGCGTGATTTAGCAGTTTTGGTTATAAAGATATTTATTGTATCAGACACTTTGATTTTTTTTGATTTAATTGCGCAATTTAAGGATTTTTGTTCGAAAACAGTACTGAAACCTTCTTTTTTTAGCTTTCAGCTTTCCCCTTTCAGCTTTCGCCTTTCAGCTTTCGCCTTTTCCCTATCAGCTTTCGCCTTCCAGCTTTAATAAAGAATCCTAAACTTAATAGTATGATTAATCTGCTTCAAGGCTTTCAATACTTTTTTATCATATTCATCACTCACATCCGTGATCACATAGCCAATATTTGGATTGGTCATGAGGTACTGTCCTACAATATTAATGTGATGGTCGGCAAACACTTTATTGATCTGAGCCATGATACCCGGCATATTTTTGTGGATATGTATCAGGCGATGTGCTCCTTTAATACGAGGAAGCTGCAGGTTCGGAAAATTTGAACTCACAAAGGTATGACCATGATTAATAAAATTAATCATTCTTTTGGCTATAAATTCGTGGTTTCTAGGGCTGCTCTTCGGGTCATCAAAAATTACAATACCCATGTCAGTACACAGTCCGTGCGAAAGCTTAGGTTCACTCTTTCCCAGATAGCCGATGGTTTTCACTTTTACCGCGCGTTCCAGTTTTTCACGGTCCAGTATTTCGCCATTGGCTAATAACATCATGCCTACATCGGCTACATATTTTTCTTCAAAACTTGACTTATGACGGATAGAAAAACCATCTTTCTTTAATGCTTGGACAGCCTGTTCAGGAACATCTCCGATCACTAGGCAAAGAATCCTGTTTTTGGGATAAGAAATAGCTCTTGGAAGGTTATTGACGTATAAAAATTCATCAAAACTTGGCGTAACATGATCAGCCTTTTCAGCAACAGTTTTACGTTCAATATTTTCGGTAAAGGCGTAAAATTTCTTAATCATCCCAAATTCCTTTAGCTGGAAATCTGAATGTCCGTCGCCTATACCATAAATATCGCCTTTTAAATTCAGCTCCTTCAATAAGGTTACTTTTCCTCCTTCATTTGAAAGCGGGTTTTTTTCATCATACCCGATGATCCTATCTTGATCATCAAAAATAAAGGTATTGGCGTAAATGTTTTCTTTTAGGATATGATAGGGGAGAACAACTGGAATAATAAATTCTTTAAATCCACCGGATACGATCAGGGCAGATTCTGAATGTTTCTTGAAGAATGTTTTATTTCTGGAGAAGGAAGAGGACACCTTCTTTTTAAGTACTGAGATCAATTGCTTTAAATGGTCGCGGTTTGCTTCTAAAAGTCGTACCCTTCCAGTCAGGCTTTCATGGAAAGACATTTTACCCTCCATCGCTAAATTGGTCAGATCTTCAATTTTTTTGTAGATCATTTCCCTGTCGGGATGGTTTTGTAATGAGATACGCGCTAATTCATCAAGTGCCTCCACTTGAGTAAATGTACTGTCGAAATCTATAATGTAAAACTGCTTCAATGGATTGTTGTTTAGAATATTATTATTGAAAATCTCGACAAATCTCGCCGATAGAGTCTTTAATGGATTTAAATTCCAAATTTAAGGTCTTTTTAATTTTATTATTCGAATACTTTCGTTTTTTAAACGCACTGTTTGCTGTATCTTTTGTCAGGTTGAATTTTTTGCCTGTAAAGGCAGCAATAATGCGTGTTCCCATATAGGCTAATTGCATCATCCAGGGTTTTAGGGCAATTTCAGGTGGACCTTTCTTAAAATTCAAGGCAATTTCAGTAAAAAGATCGCGATAGCTCCAGTTCTCGGCATTAATTATAAAACGTTCATCCGAAATGTCTGAATCCATTAATAAGATCATGGCTTTTGCGACATCTTCAACATGAACATAGCCAAAACTTCCTCCCGGGTAGTATTTCAAGCCCTTTTGAATGGTTTCAAATAAGGCCCCGCTACCTTCTCTGCCTGCATTTTTACCAATAATAATCGATGGATTCACGATTATGGTATTCAAGCCTTCGGCAGTGGCTCTGAAAACTTCCATTTCACTCTCATATTTTGAGATCGAATAGGCACTACGATCAGGAGTATATTCCCATTGATCTTTTTCGGTGATGAACTCTTCTTTATTATTTTCGCCCAATGCTGCAACCGAACTGACATGTAAGAAGCGGGAAATATTTTTTTCAATTGAAGCATTGAGCAGATTGACTGTGCCCTCCACATTTACCTTTTTCATTTTTTTATTATCGGCAGGGTCAAAAGATATAAATGCAGCACAATGATATACCTTACTGATACCTTCCATGGCATCGTTTAGCGCAAAATAATCTAGGATATCGGCTTTATACCATTCAATTTTTTTTTCGTTTTTGAGCAATGCCGGAATCACGGATGTGTCACGCATGATTGCCCTGACCTGTTCACCTTTGAATAGCAATTGTCTGATTAATTCTGAGCCTAAAAACCCGGTAGCACCGGTAACTAAAATCATCCGGATGAATTTTTTTAAATGCTTTCAAAAGTAACTGAATAAACTGATATTTGCTTTGAGAATACTCAAAAACTAATAATCTTCAGTTTTCCCAAAACATCTTTAAATTGCGGAGCTGAATATCATTATTGTTTATCAATTCACAGGAACAAAATACATTATGTCATTATCCGATTTTCTAAGTCCTGTTGATTTAAATAGCCTAAGTCCTGAAGATGGTTTTTATACCAGTCATCTAGGCTTAAAAATTGAGGTTTACCAAACTGATTTTCCCGATCTGGATGACAATCAATTTGATGTGGCCCTAATTGGAGTTCTTGAAGATCGTAATTCAATAAATAATAAGGGAACAGCTAAAGCTCCAGATTTTTTTAGAAGGAAATTGTATGAGCTGAATGAAGGCAACTATGCTACCCGTATTGTTGATCTCGGAAATATAAAGTCTGGACATCAGGTTTCAGATACTTATGTGGCATTGAAGCTGGTGGTTGCCGAGCTGATCAGGAAAAATATTGTGCCTGTTATTATCGGCGGAGGTCAGGATCTAACCTATCCGCAATTCATGGCTTATGAGGAACTCCAGCAAAAAGTAGACCTGCTGGTTGTTGATTCCCATTTTGATCTGGATGAAAGTTTGGACGATACGATTGAGACCAATTCAGCATCCTATCTCAATAAAATATTTTCACACCAGCCTAACTTCCTGTTTAACTTTAGCAATATCGGTTATCAGACTTTCTTTGTTGATCAGGAGAGTTTAAAGGTGATGGATAAACTTTACTTTGATGTTCATCGCCTGGGCGACTTCACAAATAATGTAAGTACAGCAGAACCGATCATCCGAAATGCAAATATGATCAGCTTTGATATTTCAGCGATCAGGTCTTCGGATGCAGTCGGAAATGGAAATGCGAGTCCCAATGGTTTTTACGGGGAAGAT
>CAMDQV010000009.1 GCA_945906015.1 Pedobacter schmidteae
AAAATGAAAGAAAATAATTCTGAAACGAAAAAGCCCATCAAAAAAATTCCAGGAAAAAAAATCGTAGCTAAACCACCTAAGTTTAATATAATGTGGCTTTATGCTGTCATTATACTAGGTTTATTTGTTGTTCAGTACCTATTCAGCTCGAATAATGCAAAAACAATCAGTTACCAGAAATTTGAAACCGAACTATTGAAAACTGGTGATGTTGAAAAATTGGTCTCTTATAAAAACGGCGATCTTTACAGTATCGATGTATACATCAAGAAAGATCGTTTAGATCAAAAAAAATATGAGGATGTAAAACCTAAGGGTAGTTTTAATGCAGCATCGACAGGGCCTCAGTATACGTTTACACAGGCAACCTATGAGAGTTTTGAAAGTAAGATAAATGAAGCAGAAAAAGCCCTTCCGGCCAATCAGCGTACACCAATAGTTTCTGAAACTAGAGAAAGTCCTTGGGCTGGGTGGTTCATGTCATTTATTTTACCTGTGCTTTTACTTGTTGGTTTCTGGGTATTTATAATGAAACGGATGGGTGGTGGTGCCGGTGGTGGTGCCGGTGGTCAGATATTTAATATCGGAAAATCCAAGGCTACATTATTCGATAAAGAATCTCAGGTAACCATTACATTCAATGATGTTGCCGGATTAGAAGAGGCAAAACAGGAAGTGATGGAGATCGTAGATTTCCTGAAAAATCCTAAAAAATACACCAATCTGGGAGGTAAGATACCAAAAGGTGCTCTTTTGATCGGTGCACCGGGAACCGGTAAAACCTTGATGGCTAAAGCAGTTGCGGGTGAAGCTCAGGTTCCATTTTTCTCGCTTTCGGGTTCAGATTTTGTTGAAATGTTTGTTGGTGTTGGTGCATCCCGCGTTCGGGATCTGTTCAAACAAGCAAAAGAAAAAGCGCCTTGTATCATATTTATCGATGAGATAGATGCCATTGGACGTGCCCGCGGAAAGAACAATATTGTTGGCGGAAACGACGAAAGAGAAAATACATTGAACCAGTTACTGGTTGAGATGGATGGATTTGGAACTGACTCCGGAATTATCATTCTGGCCGCAACAAACAGACCAGACGTATTGGATACAGCTTTACTTCGTCCGGGACGATTTGACCGTCAGATATCCATTGACAAGCCAGATTTGGTTGGGCGTGAACAAATTTTTAAAGTTCACCTAAAACCATTAAAACTTGCTAAAGGTGTAGATGCAAAAAAATTATCAGCTCAAACTCCTGGTTTTGCAGGTGCCGAAATTGCGAATGTTTGTAATGAAGCAGCCCTGATCGCTGCCCGCCGCAATAAAGAAGCTGTAGATATGCAGGATTTCCAGGATGCAGTGGATCGTGTAATCGGTGGATTAGAGAAAAAGAATAAGATTATATCTCCTGAAGAAAAACGAATTGTAGCTTACCATGAAGCAGGTCACGCTATAGCGGGTTGGTTCCTAGAACATGCCGATCCCTTGGTTAAGGTTTCAATCGTTCCTCGTGGTGTAGCAGCATTGGGGTATGCCCAGTATCTGCCAAAAGAACAGTTCCTATATACCACCGAACAATTGATTGATGGTATGTGTATGACTTTGGGTGGTCGGGTAGCCGAAGACCTGGTGTTCAATAAAATATCGACAGGTGCCCAGAATGATCTGGAACGTATCACAAAATTATCTTATGCCATGGTAACTATCTATGGAATGAACGATAAAGTAGGTAATGTTTCATTCAATGATACGCAAGGAGAATATCAGTTCAACAAGCCATACTCAGAAAAAACGTCCGAAATGATTGATGTTGAAGTTCGTAATCAGATTGATCAGGCCTATCAACGTACCAAGCAGTTACTTACTGAAAAACGTGATGGACTTGAAAAGCTTGCTGAAAAACTACTGGAAAAAGAGATTCTTTTCCAATCAGACCTGGAAGAAATTTTAGGAAAACGTCCGTTTGACAATCGTACAACATATGATGAATTTGTGAATGGAATTGAGCCTAAAGCTGAAAAAGAAGAAATAGAACAAGAAGAAATAATAGATCATATTATTGATCTTCCAGAAAAAAGTTCAAAACAAGTTTAACATAAATCATAATATGATGACGAAATCAGAAGATACAAAGATGTTCTGATTTCGTGATTTGATATATAGGTGTCCATGAAAGAAACAACTTCTAAAGAAAAGATGTTGAAGAAGATCCGAAAGGCGCTTCTTGAAAAACGCGATAATCCTTATCCAAATTTAGAAGATACCCCGCTTTACGAAGAATATAACGATCATCTGGATGTTCTTTTTGCCGGACAATTAAGTGCAGTTTCAGGAAATTTTGTATTCTGCGAGGACGAAATTCAGCTAATCGAAAACTTGCTTGATCTTGCTGAAAAAAATAATTGGCGAAGAATCTACGCATGGGAAACTGGATTGCAGTCACTATTAAGCAAGTATGAATTCCCTTTTTACAGTACTGATACTGAGTTTTTAAATGCTGATGTGGGTATCACTTTCTGTGAAGCTCTGGTTGCTCGGAATGGGAGTGTACTTGTTTCGAATGGAACAGCAGCTGGAAGAAGGTTAAGTATATATCCGCACATACATGTTGTGATAGCCTACACTTCGCAATTGGTACTCGATCTAAAAGACGGATTTAAACTTTTGAAGGAAAAATATCCTGAAAACATGCCCAGTATGGTTTCAAATATTACTGGCCCAAGTCGGACTGCAGATATAGAGAAAACACTGGTTTTAGGTGCCCATGGACCGAAGGAGCTCTATGTTTTTCTACTAGAAAATTAAAAAGATATCAATATATTCAATTGCTGAACGCTTAATAGATCAGATATTGCTGATCATTTTAACCTCCAGCTCATAAGAGCCACTAGCATGAATATTTAATGATATGGTTTGGGCTATGAAACCCGGTGAAATAATATCCAAAAGATATTTTCCTGAATTAAGATCATTTAAACTAACCTTTCCGCAAGGTCCACATATAGCCGTTTTTCTAATATCATCAATACTAATTAATGCATGGCTAACCGGACGTCCACTTGCAGAATTTACAACAGATAGATTTAAATTACCAATTATTTGACTTTCTAAATAAGCAAAAGCCTGATTAGTATCAACATTAGCCGAAGAAACTACTAACTCTTCTTGAAGAACCAAGGGTTCGGAATCACAAATTAAGTTTTTCATAAAAATTAATTTTAGAGAATTAAATCTTCAAAATTTTCTTCAAAATAAAGTAGATAATCAAAAATACATAAAAATGTAGGTAGGTGTTGTAATTATAATATTAAGAAATTGAGTATTATTACTTAATAAAAAAAACCAATTTATAAGCATATTTTTCTTTCAATACTAAAAATCAATAGTGCCTATTTTAGGGATGAGGTGTTTAATTTGAAAACAATATGTACCTTTAATACACTAAACCAATATAGTATTCCGTATAATTTCTTTTAATGAGCACTAGTATCAAGTCAATAATCGTAGCGACGGGTAGTTTTGTACCTGTAAATATCATTTCAAACAATGACTTTTTAGAATATCGTTTTTACGAAAAAAATGGCGAACCCATTTTACGTGATAATTCTGAAGTGATACAAAAATTTCAAGACATCACCGAAATTGAGGAACGCCGTTATGCAAATAAAGAGCATATGGCTTCTGATCTGGGCTATTTTGCGGCCTTAAATGCGATTGAAAGTTCTGCGATTGATCCTGAAACTTTAGATTATATCATTGTTGCACATAACTTTGGAGATATTGCACCAGGAAGTACTCGGGTAGATGTGCTTCCAACTCTGGGATCAAGGATTAAGCATAAATTGGGAATAAAAAATCCTGATTGTGTAGCCTATGATCTTCCTTTCGGTTGTCCAGGATGGTTGCAGGGAATGATACAGGCCGATTATTATATCCGCTCAGGTGATGCTAAGCGGATACTTATTATTGGAACTGAAACCTTATCCAGAGTTACAGACCCCCATGACAGAGACAGCATGATATACGCCGACGGTTCTGGTGCAACCATTCTAGAAGGAAGAATAACAGAAAATGAAGGGATATTAGCACATAAAACTCAAACTCATACTTCAGTAGAAGCCTATTATCTTTATTCAGGTGGCTCCAGCAATCCTGATCTCATAACAGATGATCATTTCATAAAAATGGATGGCCGAAAAATATATGAATATGCCTTAAAAAATGTACCTCTTGTAATCCAGCAAACACTTGACAAATCAGGAACTGATGTACGGGATGTTAAAAAAGTACTGGTTCATCAGGCAAACGGAAAAATGGATGAGGCTATTCTTAAAAGGCTTTTCAAAATGAATGGAATTACAGATACGCCAATGGATGTGATGCCAATGACCATTGCAAATTTGGGTAACAGCTCTGTAGCAACTGTTCCAACTTTATTGGATATGATCTTGAAAAATAAACTGGATGAGCACCAAATCAACAAGGGGGATACAGTTGTATTTGCTTCGGTTGGTGCGGGGATGAATATAAACTCTATGGTTTATCGCTTTTAACGAGAGAGTTTTTTATCCATATATTTAGCTAAATACCCAATAGGTTTAGGTTCGTATTTTTATAATAGACCAAAAATTAAACTATTAAGGCAAAAAAAAGCGATCAGGAAACCTGATCGCTAAATACTATTTTAAGAAACTTATACAGCTGCTGGTACTACTTCTTCAGCATAACCTTCGTCAACAACAATTCGGCCGCAATGCTCACATACAATAATACGCTTACGCTGACGAATATCTAATTGTCTTTGTGGCGGGATCTGATTAAAACATCCCGAACATGAATCACGCTTAATTGTAACTACCGCAAGTCCATTTTTTGCATTTCGGCGCAAACGGTGATATGCGATCAAAAGGCGCTCCTCAATATGTTTTTCAGCTACTTCAGCTTTTGCCTGGATACTTACTTCATCTTTCTCAGTTTCAGCAGTAATCGTATCTAGTTCAGCTTTCTTTAACTCAAGATCTTTTTTACGCTCAGTAATAACAGCTAAGGCTTTTTCATAGATCTCGGTTTTGTTCTGAATTTCGAAAGAAAATTCTTTAATCTTTTTCTCAGAAACCTGAATTTCTAAACCCTGAATTTCGACTTCTTTGGAGATCGCGTCGTATTCACGATTATTCTTAACATCTTTGAGTTGATTATCATACTTCTTTGTAGCAGCAAGAGCCTCTTTGATCATGTTCTTGCGGGTTACGATCGAATCTTCAAATTCATCAAGCTCTGCCTTTATTTTCTGTATCCGGGTTTCTAAACCTGCAACTTCATCTTCGAGGTCTGCCACCTCCATTGGAAGTTCACCCCTTGTTTGACGGATCTTGTCGATCTGCGTGTGAAGGGTTTGAAGTTCGAATAATGCTTTTAATTTCTCTTCTACTGATTGTTCCATTAAATCAAATAATTTATGGGGTTTGTGTTCTGTAATGTTAAACGGAGGGCAAAGTTACAAAATTTTTCTGTAATTAATTCCAATAATAATTCCTGTGTAAATTGCTCACTTTCAAAATGTCCGACATCGGCAATAATTAGTTTCCCTTCGGCATCAAAAAACTCATGATATTTAAAATCTGCAGTGATAAAAATATCTGCGCCGGCATTTATTGCATTTTGTAAGAGAAAGCTTCCTGAACCCCCGCAAACCGCCACTCTCCTGATTTTTTTCGATCTCATTTGAGTATAACGAATAACCTTTGCGCCCAATTTTTCTTTAACAAATTTCAAAAATTCCAGCTCATCCCAATCTGATTCAAGGTTACCTATCATTCCTGATCCAACTTCTTGAAAACCATTAGTTAAGGGATAAATATCATAGGCAACTTCTTCGTAAGGATGCACCACAAGCAGCGAAGCAATGATTTCACGCTCCATATTTACTGGATAAATCACCTCAATCCTCACCTCCGCTTCATGGTGTTGCTTACCAATTTCACCAACATAGGGATCAGAACCAACACCAGCCTTAAAAGTACCGCTACCCTCTACATTAAAACTACATTCCGAATAATTTCCAATCATTCCGGCACCAGCTTCAAAAAGTACTTTGCGCACATTGTCTGCATCTGCAATGGGGCAAAAAGTGACCAATTTTTTAAGTATACCTTCTTTAACTTTCAAAATGCTAACATTTTGAATATCCAGCTTTTCACATATTTTTCTGTTTACTCCTTGCAGAATATGATCCAAATTTGTGTGTATCGCGTAAATGGCAATATCATTTTTAATTGCTTTCATCACCACTCGTTCCACATAGCTATTTCCATTAAACTTTTTAAGGCCCTTGAAAACAACGGGGTGGTGAGAAATGATCAAATTGAAACCGAGCTGAATGGCTTCATCTATAACAGACTCTGTGCAATCTAATGAGATCAGTGCACCAGATACTTCCATATCCTGATTGCCCACAATAAGGCCTGAATTATCATAGTCTTCCTGATAAGCCAATGGTGCGATCTCTTCAAGAAAAGAGCTTAGTTCTCTTAATTTCATATTCAAAGATACCCTATTTGTTTAACCAGCTCCAAATCTGGATGATCAGACTGATTAGAAATATATTACTCTAATTTTCTGCTTTTACCAAATTACAATTTAACATGAATTTAATAGGCAGAAATACATCCAATTAAACCTCCACGACAAATATTTGTCACCTAAATAGTATATTTGAATTGAAAATCAGGGCGTGAATATTCGGGATATTTTAATTCAGTATAAATCGGACCCCCGCATAGCCATCCTGGCAGAAAGCCTAAATAAGGGTAGAAAAACTCGGGTTCATTTAAAAGGTCTTATCGGGTCAAGTGATTCGGTCATTGCGATAGCTGCGTATTTTTTACTTCACAGGCACATGATCTTTGTGCTACCAGAACGCGAAGAGGCTGCGTATTTTTTAAACGACCTTGAAAGCTTGCTTGAAAAAGAAGTTTTGTTTTTTCCCTCATCATTCAGAAAATCATTTGAATTTACGCAAGTCGACAGCAGCCATGTTTTGCAGCGTGCCGAAGTTTTAAACGAACTAAATCATGCCAGTGAATTCGGAAAAATAATAGTTACCTATCCAGAGGCTTTAGCAGAAAAGGTGATTGACCGGCAGGCACTTGAAAAAAACACGCTCGAAATTTCTGTAGGAAACAAACTGAGTATTGAATTCATCAATGAATTTCTGATCGAATATGAATTTGATCGGGTTGATTTTGTTTATGAACCTGGACAGTTTTCAGTCAGGGGGGGTATTGTAGATATATTTTCTTTTTCGCATGACCTTCCTTACCGGATCGAGTTTTTTGCTGATTATATAGAAAGTATACGAACCTTTGAAATTGAAGACCAGCTTTCTGTTGAACAGGTAAAAAGTATTACCGTTGTGCCCAATGTTCAGTCAAAATTTTTAACAGACCATAACATATCCCTTCTTGAATACATTGATCAGGATAGCATTATCTGGTTCAAAGATGTAGAATTCACACTTGACATTGTAAAAACGGGATTTAAAAAAGCAGTAGAATTCTGGAAGGCATTAGCTGCTGAAGATAAGAAGCAAAACCCTCAATGGATTGATCCAAAATTTAACTTCACAGATGAAAAAATGCTGGCTGACCAGCTTAAAGATTTTGATCTGATTGAGTTTGGCAAACAGTTTTTTTACGAAGCAGATGAAACCATTCATTTCGATACAAAACCCCAGCCCTCATTCAATAAAGATTTTAATCTGCTCATTCATAACTTCAAGGAAAATGAAAAAGCGGGTGTCGAAAACCTGATATTCACCGATTCAACAAAACAGATAGAACGTTTATACAGCATATTTGAAGATTTAAAAGCTGGGATTCAATTCAAACCAATTCACTTGTCGCTAAGGGAAGGCTTTATTGACCATGGCCAAAAATTAGCCTGCTATACTGACCATCAGATATTCGACAGATATTACAAATACAAATTAAAGAAGGGTTATATCCGTAGTCAGGCAATTACCCTGAAAGAACTTCGCGATCTAAAACCCGGTGATTTTATTACGCATATAGACCATGGAATTGGTAAATATGCAGGACTTGAAAAGGTTGATGTGAATGGCAGATCGCAAGAAATGATACGCCTGGTTTATGCTGATAATGATCTTCTTTATGTAAATATCAATGCTCTGAATCGCATCTCTAAGTATTCTGGAAAAGAAGGAACTGTACCAAAAATGAATAAGCTTGGAACAGATACCTGGGAGAAGCTGAAGAAAACAACGAAAAAAAAAGTTAAAGACATTGCCCGCGATCTGATCAAACTTTACGCGATCAGAAAATCACAGACTGGCACTGCATTTCTTCCTGATACTTATCTACAAACTGAACTTGAAGCATCTTTCATTTATGAAGATACCCCCGATCAGGTAAAAGCTACCGCCGATGTCAAAAAAGACATGGAATCGGCCCATCCAATGGATAGGCTGGTATGTGGTGATGTAGGATTTGGAAAAACCGAGATCGCTATTCGAGCAGCGTTTAAAGCAGTAGCCGACAGCAAACAAGTAGCCATTCTAGTTCCCACTACCATTCTGGCATTACAGCATTTTAAAACCTTCACTTCGCGGCTAAAAGATTTTCCTTGCACTATCGATTATATCAACCGGTTTAAATCAGCAAAGCAGATCAAAGAAACCCTCGAAAAACTTGCAAATGGTAAGGTTGATATTATCATAGGTACACACAGAATTGTAAGTAAAGATGTCAAGTTTAAAGACCTGGGGCTACTGATCATTGACGAGGAACAAAAATTTGGTGTGGGGGTTAAAGAAAAACTGAAGCAGTTCAGAGCAAATGTGGATACCTTAACATTAACGGCTACGCCAATTCCACGCACTCTTCATTTTTCATTGATGGGCGCAAGAGATCTGAGCATCATCAGTACTCCTCCGCCAAACCGGCAGCCTGTTCTTACCGAGCTTCATGTTTTCAACGAAAAGCTAATCAAAGAAGCCGTAGAGTTTGAGATTGACCGTGGGGGGCAGATCTTTTTCATACATAACAGGGTTCAAGACCTGATGCAGCTTGGCGGATTAATCAATACCCTGGTTCCAAAGGCCAGAATTGGAATAGCTCATGGTCAACTGGAAGGAGATGCTCTGGAAGATGTGATGTTAAAATTTGTTGGAGGTGAGTATGATGTTTTAGTTGCGACAACAATTATTGAAGCGGGATTAGACATCGCCAATGCAAATACTATTCTGATCAATCATGCACACATGTTTGGCCTGAGTGATCTACATCAAATGCGCGGCCGTGTAGGACGTTCCAACAAGAAAGCGTTCTGCTATCTTTTAAGTCCGCCCCTATCAACACTCACCAATGAGGCGCGCAAACGACTGAGCGCCATAGAAGAGTTTTCGGATCTGGGTAGCGGATTTAATGTGGCTATGCGCGATTTGGATATTCGCGGAAGTGGAAACCTTTTGGGAGCAGAGCAAAGCGGATTCATTGCTGAAATTGGTTTTGAGATGTATCATAAAATTCTCGATGAAGCCATTCAGGAGTTGAAAGACGATGAGTTTAAAAATTTGTTTAGTGATGAAAAACCAAGACCATTCATATCATTTACCCATGTTGATACTGATCTGGAGGTAATGATACCTGATGAATATGTAACCAATATTGCCGAACGGTACAATTTATATACTGAGCTTTCAAACATTGAAAATGAAGTGGATTTGGATGCTTTCAGACAGAAATTGGCAGATCGCTTCGGACCAGTTCCGCAACAGGTAATTGAACTGATCAATACCTGGCGCCTGCAGAATCTTGGAAAAATGATTGGATTTGAAAAGATATCATTCAAAAACGGAGTATTAAGGGGGTATTTCCTAACCAATAAGCAATCAGCTTATTTTGAAACGGAACAGTTTAGCAAGGTACTTTCGTTTTTGCAGGCCCATCCCAAAATAAGCAATCTGAAAGAAGTAAAAAACACGCTTCGTTTAGCAATTGAACATGTTCAAACGCTGGATACTGCGATTGAAATGCTTCAAGAAATAGCACTGGTACCCGATTATAATTAAATTCAAATACCTTACTGAAAGGCTATAGGTAGCGTGTAGGAAGTTCTTACTGGCTTTCCATTAGCATAACCCGGTTTCCAGATCGGACTTAACTTAAGTACACGTATTGCTTCTTCATCGCAACCAGCACCAATTCCCCTGACCACTTTGAAATCGCTCAGACTGCCGTTCTTTTCTACAATAAAACCAATGTAAACTTTGCCCTGAACCTTGTTCTCTCTTGCACGTACGGGATACTTGAGTTTAGAAGCCAAAAATTTAAGCAGTGCTTTTTGCCCACCCTGATATTCTGGAGCCAGCTCCACATTTCCCAGATCATACAGCTTGCCTTCATATCTTGAGCCTTCATTTATAGGCTCGGATGATGGGCCAGACAGAATTTCCTTCTCAGATGATTTTACATCAGGACCAATTGCGGTTTCGACACTCCTGGAAGTATCCATTGACGAGTTATGGGCTGTTTCTACAAGATTCTTTATTTCTAGTTCTCTTAATGAGCTGATCTTACCTTCGCCATCAATGGTCATTTCGTATTGGATATCTGCTGTCACATCCTGATTGCGGGAAGGTTGGAAATAGCTAACTGATGTCCAGTAGCTAGCAATTAATTCATTTCCGGTTCGATCAAAATTAAGAGTAGAAACGATCCAGTTCAAATCAAAATTCTTTCTTTCTTCCATTCGCTTCCAATGAATTTCCTTAATTCGCTGATGGGTTAGATTATGATAATTATAGTACGTACGGGTTATGGGTGGAAAATAACTCGGGGGGTCAAAATATCCTTTTTTCTGATCAATGTAAAAAACCTCTATAAACTTGATTAGTGACTTTTTAACCTCTTCATCATTCATCGTAGAATTCTCATTCAGAACATCTGAATTGTTCTCTATAGTAACCAACTTTACTTCTTCTTTGCTAGAAAAAACACTTGCTGCATCATCTACAAAAAGAGTGAGATAGCCCAAGATCAAAATAACCAGACCAAGTACTATTCCCATATACAATAATGAGCGATCGGCTTTGGGCCGATTCTCTGGGCCCGGATTTGGATTAGTGTAAAAGTTTTGATCCATAAATTTTAGGATTCTACTGGAGGTCAAATAAAAATAGTTCCAATTTAACGGCTATAATCAAAAACTAATTGCGATCAAGTGTAAATATACAAATACAAGAGGAGCTGCTAACAAAAGTCCATCAAACCGGTCGAGGAAGCCGCCATGCCCGGGAAGGAATGATCCCGAGTCTTTTGTCGAGAGACTTCGTTTTAGCATTGATTCAGATAAATCACCCAGAGTACCCGCAGAGGCAATAATGGCACTAATCACCAACCAGTGAATTTGCGGCAGTTCAGTAAAATAGATACTTAAAATAAATGCGGTAAACATACTGCATATAAGCCCTCCGGCAAAACCCTCCCAACTCTTTTTAGGTGAATGCCTTTCAAAAAGACGATTTTTTCCTAAAGTGATCCCAAAAACGTACGCTCCGGTATCACTTGACCAAAGCATAAGTATAAAACCAAGTGGATAATGGAAAGAGTATTGGCCATCACTAAAAGCAAGGGCATAGAAAAAACAGAAAGGGACAGTTGCATAAACAACCCCAAAGATTGTATAAGCGATATTATGGAATGGAATGGTGTGAGTTCGGTACAGCTCGGTGATGATAATAAGAATGATAAAAGGAACGCAAAAAAGTAAGTTACTTATGGGTTTATCGTACAAAAAATATAGAATAAAAGGAATGATCACACTAAATACCAACAAAAGTCCAGTAATTGCTTGGGGTTTTACATCACCGGCCTTCACCAGTTTATAGAACTCTTGGGTGCATAATGTGGTTATAATTATAAAAAGTACAGTGAATGAATATGCATTGATCAGAATCAAAGCCAATACAATAAAAGCAAAAATGAAACCTGTTATAGCCCTTGTTTTCATTTATAATTCGTTTTCTGTGATTATTTCTACTGCTTTTTGAACGTTATCCTCATGGATATACACCTCGGCCTCACCAATCCGATAAGGAAAACCCTGCTTATTGATAAGTATAGCATCCATTTCATGGTCAATTAAAACTTGTCGTACTAATTCTGATTTAAAAAAATCAGCAGATGTATATACCTTAACCCAACCTGCTTCCATCCGATATCTCTGTATTTATTTCTTTTAATTTTAAAGTATAGTTGTAAAAATACCAGAGCAATGCTCCCAAAGCAGCAATGCTTGCAATAAAAACAGGCTGGCTTGCCGGATCAGATTCATACATCAAATCTAAAGGCTTTCCCTGCTGCTGAAAAACATAGGCAGTAACTACTGCAACTCCATTATTCATAAAATGAGCAAGTATAGGAAGCCATAAACTACCACTCCAGACTAAAAGATATCCAAACAAAGCTCCTAATAACATGCGGGGTATAAACCCATAAAACTGAAAGTGTATGGCACTGAAAATGATTGCCGTTATCCAGATAGCAAGGTGGTAATTGCCGATCCAGCGACCAAATATCTTCTGTAAACAACCCCTGAATATGAGTTCTTCACCTACAGCTGGTATGATCGCAAGCATTAACATATTAATTAATAGTACTGGAACTGATTTCATGACAAGTAGCTGCTTAGTCATTTCGGCCATTTGGGCTTCCTTAAGTTTCATCCAGGCCTCAATTTCCTTAAAGAATTCTGGCAAGACCATGTTCTTGTTTAACTCATTACTAAATTCTAGAAATGGGCTAAAACTGAGTATAATCAATGGCGTAAGAATCGCTAAAATGAGATTGAGTTTTTTAAGATTTAGATAATTTAACCAGTCGTTACTTTGGATTTTTGCAAAAATGAATGCCGCCACTACAAACATCCCGAAAGATGAAACAATTTGCAGCAGCCTGAGCATTTCGACATTGGATGAATCGCCTTCTGACATTCTGATAACGGGTTGAAAACCATAAATTAAAATACCAGCCACAAAGGCAATAATGGTAAAAAATATGGCGCAAGTAAATACCAACAGAAGCAATAGTAACAGTGAGCTGAAAGGATGACGTTCTGTTGACCTTGATTTAAACATGCTAATAATTTATTTGTAATTTTACCTTTTAAAACGATCCGTAAGATCACGTAAAAATACACGTTCGAAAGATAACTAATGTCAGTAAAGATAGGAAATATTGATTTAGGGGAGTTCCCGCTTTTACTTGCTCCAATGGAGGATGTAAGCGATCCGCCATTCCGTTTTGTGTGTAAACAGAATGGGGTAGATATGATGTATACCGAGTTTATCTCTTCTGAGGGTCTAATTCGGGATGCGGCAAAAAGCCGTGCAAAGCTTGATATTTTTGAATATGAGCGACCAATCGGTATACAAATTTTTGGCAGTGAGATTGAAAGTATGCGCGAAGCAACTCGAATTGCTACACTGGCAAAACCCGATCTGATCGACATCAACTATGGCTGTCCTGTTAAAAATGTGGCTTGCCGTGGAGCGGGGGCAAGTTTATTGCAGGATATTGATAAAATGGTTTTAATGACAAAAGCTGTTGTTGAATCCACACATCTTCCGGTAACTGTTAAAACACGTCTTGGCTGGGACGATAACACCAGAAATATTTACGAAGTAGCCGAACGTTTGCAAGATATTGGAATTCAGGCCCTAACCATTCATGGCCGTACCCGTGCTCAAATGTACAAAGGTGAGGCAGACTGGACACTAATTCGGGAGATCAAAAGAAATCCTAGAATAAAAATTCCAATTTTTGGAAATGGAGATGTAAACTCCATAGAAAAAGCGGCACTGTGGCGTATGGAATATGAGATTGATGGTATCATGATCGGCAGAGCTGCGATTGGATATCCATGGATATTCAGAGAAATAAAACACTTTTTTAAAACTGGCGAATATTTAGCTGAACCTACAATCAATGAGCGGGTGGAAGTTTGCAAAATACACCTAGACAAGTCTATCGCCTGGAAAGGTAATAAAACAGGGGTTTTTGAAATGAGGAGACATTATGCCAATTATTTTAAAGGAATAGCTGATTTCAAAGAATATCGGATGAAGTTAGTTTCACTAGAGAACATTGATGAGATTCATACAGTTCTCGAAGAAATTAATGAACGTTTTCAAACCGAAATGGTCTGATAAAATTTTATTTTTATATTGTCCTTCATAAAGTCAATGCATTATGGTAACAAAGATTACTGACGGAGTAAAAGTATCGGTAGACACCATTTACCAACCAGAATACTCTAATCCGATAAACGAGCATTTCATGTTCGCATATCGGGTCAAAATAGAAAATATGGGTGAATACAGTGTTCAGTTGATGAATCGCCACTGGACCATCTTCGATTCAAATGGTACAAAACGCGAAGTTGAAGGCGAAGGAGTAGTAGGTCAACAACCCGTAATTGAACCCGGAAACAATCATGAATATGTTTCAGGTTGTAATTTAAAAACAGATATTGGAAGTATGAAGGGTTCGTATGAAATGAAACGAATAGTAGATGGTCAAACCTTTCGGGTCAATATTCCTGAATTTTATTTGATCACGCCCTTTAAACTTAATTGAAAAAAATCTATACAAAAAAGCCCCGTACTGATACTAATCAATACGGGGCTTTTTTATTAAATCTAAATTACTCGTCTCTTCTACCCATCAACATACTGGCATAATATACCAGTGTTGCAAGAGAACTTAAAGCGGCAACCACATAGGTCATTGCAGCCCACCAAAGTGCATCTTTAGCCTGATCATTCTCGATATCAGCCTGCATAATACCACGGTTATTCTGTAGCCATACCAATGCCCGATTACTTGCATCAAATTCAACAGGGAGGGTAATAAAGGCAAATAGCGTAACTATAGCCAATGCCACAACACCAACTGTAAGAACCGTAATATCCCCCGAAAAAATCATCAGTATAACACCGATCATCAAGGCCCATTGCGTGATCTTAGATGCTACGTTCACAGCGGGCACTACTGAGGACCTGAATTTTAACCAGCTATATGCTTTTGCATGCTGAACTGCGTGTCCGCATTCGTGTGCAGCAACAGCTGCCGCGGCAACACTTCTTCCATGGTAAACCTCCGGACTTAAATTTACAGTGCGGTCGGCAGGGTTATAATGATCTGACAACTGCCCCTCGACCGAAATGATCTGAACATCATATATACCATTATCCTTTAACATTTTATCTGCTATATCCTTTCCGCTATAGCCAGAGCCAAGAGGCATTTCGGTATACTTTTTAAATTTGCTTTTGAAACGCCATTGAACCGCAAAGCTTACCACGGCTATGACTATCATTAAAATTATTCCCATATTATTTACTTTTTAAATAAACTGTTCAAAAATTATTCCAAATAAAAATAATCACAAATAATTTACCTTTAAGAATGTATGGAAAATAATTTTTCTTATTGGGAACAAGAGTCCTTTTTAAGCGGTTTCGATGTTTTGATAATCGGTAGCGGAATTGTGGGATTAAGTGCAGCTTTAAACCTAAAATCACAAAAACCTAAATTAAAAATTGGGGTGTTAGAGGCTGGGTTCCTGCCCGCAGGTGCTAGCACTAAAAATGCAGGTTTTGCATGCTTTGGAAGTATTTCAGAGCTAATTGAAGAATTAAAAACGAGCAGCGAAGAGCAAATCGCTGAATTAATAGAGTTGCGATGGAGGGGGCTAGAGAAGCTGAGAAAAAATCTGGGAGATAAGGCTATTTTATTTGAACAGTACGGCGGTTTTGAAGTGTTTAAGGCAACAGAATCAGATTTTGCAAAGACGTGTATTGAACAGATTTCCTACTTCAATAAATTGCTGGGACCTCTGATTGGAAAGACTGACATTTATGCAGTTAATAATACTAAAATTGCTGAATTCGGCATAAATGGTATCACAAACCTCATCCAAAACAAATACGAGGGCCAGATAAACACCGGAAAAATGATGCTTGCATTACTATCAAAAGTGCATGGTCTGGGAGTTTCGGTTTTCAATAATTGTAGGGTAAAAAAAATTGAAACTAAATTAAATGAACAAGTACTCATCACCAATCAGGGTAAGTTCAGGGCAAAATCCATCATTTTAGCAACTAACGCCTTCGGTGCAGAGTTAATTCCAAAACTGGATGTAATTCCGGGAAGGGGACAAATTTTGATCACCGAACCCATAAATGGTTTGAAAATTAAAGGAAGTTTTCATTATAACCAGGGGTATACCTATTTCAGAAATATTGATGATCGTATTCTTCTTGGTGGAGGCAGAGATCTTGATTTTGAAGCTGAGCAAACTCTTGAACCCGGAATCACAGATATTATTCAGGAATCTCTTGAAAAATTTCTTTTTGACACCATCCTTCCAAAACAAAAAGTTAAGATCGAACACCGGTGGAGTGGAGTTATGGGCTTTGGAAAAGAATTAAAACCAATTGTTAAGAAAATTGGGCCCGGTCTTTATTGTGCGGTTCGCTGCAACGGAATGGGTGTTGCCATGGGAAGCCTACTTGGCGAACAGGTAGCAAATCTTATTGATCTTTAAACAAGTATCCAAAAATGTATTTTTGATAAAGTTCAACAAAATGGAAATCTATAGTATTATCGTTGCGGCATTGGTGATTATTCTGTTTTTTATATTCATCAGAACCAAGACAAAAACAGGTGAAATTAGTCAGGAACTACTCGACCAATTAAATATAAGCAAAGCAAAAGCCGAAGAACGTGCTGATAACCTGAAGGCAGAATCGGATAATCTGAAAAAAGAATTAGACTCTGAACGGGAAAAGTTGTCTAAAACAATGAAATCTCTGGAGGGTTCACGCTCCTATTTAAAGGCGCAACAGGAAAAAATCGACGAACAAAAAGCGGAGATCAGAAATAATCAGGAAAAATTCAATAAAGATTTTGAGCTAATAGCCTCGCGAATCCTAGATGAAAAAACAAAAAAATTTACTGAAGAAAACCGAACCAACCTGGATATTATTTTAAATCCATTCAAAGAAAATATTAAGGCCTTTGAAGAAAAAGTTGAAAAGGTGTATAAAGCCGAATCAGATGAAAGAAATGTTTTGAAAGGTCATATAAACCAGCTGATTGAACAGTCTAACCTAATGAACCTTGAAACACAAAACCTGACCAAAGCATTAAAGGGTGATAATAAAAAGCAAGGAAACTGGGGTGAGATGATTCTGGAAAGGGTTTTGGAACGCTCCGGACTAGTAAAAGATCAGGAATACAGAATCCAAGCTTCACATCAATCGTCTGAAGGTGGTCGTTTTCAACCCGATGTGGTTATTGATCTTCCTGATGATAAGCACTTGATCATTGATGCCAAGGTTTCTTTAATTGCATATGAACGTCTGGTTAACAGCGAAGCCGATATAGATCGTGACTTATTTACAAAACAGCATATTGCCTCTATACGGAATCACATCCAAGAATTATCATCAAAAAACTATAGCGAGCTCTATAAGATCAACTCGCCCGACTTTGTGATGCTATTTGTTCCAATAGAGTCTTCTTTTGGAATTGCGGTTCAAAAAGATGCCGAACTGTTCAATTTTGCCTGGGATAAACGGGTGGTTATTGTAAGCCCATCAACGCTATTGGCAACATTGCGCACCATTGCCAGTATGTGGAAACAGGAACGTCAGAACCGGAACGTAATGGAAATTGCCAGACTAAGTGGTGAGATGTATGATAAGTTTATTGGTTTTGTTGGCGATATGGAGGGTATCGGGAAAAACATCAGACTAAGTCAGGATGCTTATGATAAAGCTTTAAACAAATTATCCAGCGGTAGAGGTAATCTTAGCATTACTGCAGAAAAGATCAAGAAACTGGGTGCTAAGACAGGGAAACAACTGGATCAGAAATTCATTAATGAAGATGACCTTTAGAAAACCTATTTTCCTGATTCGGGCAATAATTTAAAAGTGGTGTTTACATATGTGGATTTGGGTTTTTATCCGCCTTTAATATACTTCTACATTTGAAATCAGGAGACATGCTTTGGAATCCAGAATAGTAACCCGAATCTTCGAGGCTTGAACGGGATTGATTTTTACGATTCTTTTATAACCAATGGTAGTTGCAGCCGCAGCTTCTGTCCATTTTCCGTTATTCCACACATCCACGGTAAAACTCTTTACCCGCTGACCAAGTTTGATATATTCCTGCAGCAAGATGTACTTTACTGTAGCCATTTTACCCAAGTCAACTTCAAAACTACCACTTAATTGACCATCATTTGTGGCCCAGTATGTTTCTTTATTTGCATCGGTTAGGTTTGCTCCGGCATATTTTGGAGAATTAGCTCTAAACGAATTTGTTTTTACAAGTGCTTTTTTAGCCAGGTTGTTTGCAAACTCAGTATCCAAAAGCTTTTTATAGCCTCTTAAAGATTCTATATCTTTTTCATGAAAAAGTCCGCGCTGATCAGGGGGAATGTTAAGAAGCAGGGTTGATCCTCTTCCAACAGAACTCAAATAGATATCAAACAATTGCTGAGGCGTTTTTACTTTATCATCTTCTTTTGCATGGTAAAACCATCCGGGACGAATTGAAACATCTACTTCGGCGGGGATCCACTTATCTCCATTAATTGAACCTGTGTTTAAAATGTCTGATATTCCAGACTTTCCAGCATGTAATGTATCTGTAGAAATAGTATTCCAGTTGGTTTCACCGGCTAGGCCGCGTTCATTTCCTACCCACCTTACCCCCGGTCCGGCATCACTAAAAAAAATAACCCCCGGTTGAATTTTGCTGACAATGTCTAGGGTATTTGGCCAATCGTAATAAGATTTGGCATTAATTTTTCTAGCCTCGCGGGCTCCTCCATAATATCCATCACCACCGTTTGCACCATCAAACCACATTTCAAAAACTGGCCCGTAATTAGTAAATAATTCTTTTATCTGATTTCTGTAGTATTCCAAATAAGCCGGGCGGCCATATTCTGGATGATTTCTATCCCAAGGCGACAAGTAAACTCCAAATTTAAGCCCGTATTTTTTTGAGGCATCTGCTGCTTCTTTTACCAAATTACCCTTCCCGTTTTTATAGGGACTATTCTTTATCGAATGCTCGGTGTATTTACTTGGCCATAAACAAAAACCATCGTGATGTTTTGTGGTTAAAATCATGGTTTTAAAACCCGTTTCCTTTAGTGTTTTGGCCCATTGACCTGCATCCAGCGCAGTAGGGTTAAACATAGATTCCTTTTCGTCACCATATCCCCATTCCAAACCAGTAAACGTATTGGTGGTAAAATGCACAAATGCATTAGTTTCCATTTCATGCCACAACATTTGCTCTGGGCTTGGTATTGGAAAAACCGGTGCGGGCGAATTATTGTTGTTGGTCTGTGCTATGGTACTTATTGACCATGTCAATAAGACTAAAAAAATTTTACCGGCTCTTATATTCATGAGTTATAGTATATGATCACTAAATATTTACCTTTTTATATTCGGAAATTTGTTGAATACACCCTATTCCTGATTAGCTTTCAAAGAGTTCCATCCTTGTGCTTTAATTGGATGAACTTTTTCTGATTTAGAGATTAGGTTACAACCTGCCGATGCTTCGGTCATATGACCAATAATGGAGATGTCTGGATTGTTTTTGATCTTTTCAAAATCAGACTGCTTAATTGTAAAGAGCAATTCGTAATCTTCACCTCCGTTTAAAGCGCAAACCGTGGGGTCGATTCCAAATTCTCGAGCTGTATCATAGGTCATTGGGTCGATAGGAATCTTTTCTTCATATAAATTGCAGCCCTTATTTGACTGTTTGCAAATGTGCAATATTTCGGATGCAAGCCCATCAGAAATATCAATCATAGAAGTTGGCTTGATTTTCATTAGCTTCAACGATTCAACAATATCTTTCCTAGATTCTGGCTTAAGCTGACGCTC
>CAMDQV010000010.1 GCA_945906015.1 Pedobacter schmidteae
GGCGCTGTTGATTCTGTTTTTATTTTCAGCAATAAACCAATTCAAGAGATTAAAACACTCCAATTGGATCCACAGTCTCGAACCTCTAATAATCTTGCTAAAGTACTATTGAAGAATTTTTGGAAAATCAATCCTGAATTTGTGGATCATGATCAAGCCGATGCATTCGTTCAGATTGGCGACAGAACATTCGGGAAGAAAGAACAATTTCTATACCCTTATGATCTTGCTCAAGAATGGTTAAATTTTACTGGTTTACCATTTGTATTTGCTGTTTGGGCAGCTAATAAACCAATCTCTGAAACCTTTAAAATATCATTTAACGAGGCGTTAAAACTAGGTCTTGATCATATAGAAGATGTTTTAAAAACTCTCAATAAAGTAGAAAACTTTGATCTGAATAATTATCTGATGAAAAAAGTGGATTTTATTCTGAATGATGAAAAATTAAAAGCTATAATTAAATTTCATCAAATGATCAGAGCATTATAAAAACTGATTATTAAAGTCTAGCTAATACCAATTGAATGGCTCCATCAATTGTTTTTTCTGGATTTAAAGAAAATTTATAGTTAACTCTATTTGCTAATATCGCATTAATAGATATCGCTTTATGTCCTAAAGCTTTTGATAAGGCATATATTCCGGCAGTTTCCATCTCCAAATTTGTAATTCTTTGTCCTTCAAAAGAGAATAAACGAAATAGCTTTAATAGACCAGAAAATGAAGCTTTTGCGCGTACTTCCCGACCCTGAGGAGAGTAAAATCCGGGGGCAGTAAGGGTTATACCTTTTATAAGATCTTTACCTATTGTTTTCAATAAACCATGATCAGCTGACGAGATATAGGGCAAAATACCCTCTAAACTATGAAAATGAGGCCTTAAAGCATCCTGCAATAAGCGTTCATCACTAGAAACCTCATGAACATAGTATTGCATCAAGGAATCAAGTCCTAAACCATATTCAGATACAAGAATACTATCCATTGGTATATCTTCTTGAATAGCTCCCGAAGTACCAATACGTATAATATCCAGACTCTTTAACTTATTATTAAGTTTTCTGGTCTTAAAATCAATATTAACGAGTGCATCAAGTTCATTTAATACGATATCAATATTATCTGTACCTATGCCTGTTGAAAGCACAGTTAATCGTTTTGATCCAAGATAACCTGTATGCGTAATAAACTCGCGTTTACCCTTTTTAAGCTCAATACGATCAAAATACTGACTTACTTCAGATACGCGCTCAGGATCTCCAACAGTTATCACTGTATCAGCTATATCTTCTGGTAATAAATTAAGATGATAAATACTACCATCTTGATTTAATATTAAGTCGGTATTCAATATCTGATTCATCCTTTATGGAATTAATTTATTTCAAATTTAGAGTAATAGTAGTTCTGGCAAAGCAGATTAGAAATAGCTTAAGCTTTCCACTTCAATCCTTCAATTTTTTCTAACCTATGGATAACTTTATTGACTTGAGATTGCCTTATTTCGAGGTTAAATGTACAATTGAGATCAAAACTTTGATTAAAGATTTTTATCTTTTCTTCTTTGACCACTTTCATAACTTCATTCATTGTCGAATGGCTAAACTCAATTTTGAATACTAAATCTACAGTTTTTACAATGATCTTAGAGGCCTGAATGGCTTCAATAGTTGCTGTTTTATATGCATTTATCAATCCTGGAATTCCTAATAAAGTACCTCCAAAATACCTGACCACTACCGCAAGAACATTAGTAAGGTCAAATGATAATAAGGTATTCAAAATTGGCCTTCCGGCTGTTCCTGATGGTTCACCATCGTCATTAAGACGAAAAATTGAACGATCTAGACTTAATCTTATGGCCCAGCAATGATGGCTTGCCTTAGGATGAATGGACTTTAATTCGGCAATAATATCTTTGATATCGGCTTCTGATTGAAGTGGATAGAGATAGGCAAAAAACCGGCTTCCTTTATCACTGAAAATTCCTTCAGATGGCTTTGAAATCGTTTTAAATGTATCGTCAAACAACATAATTCTTATTGAGCATAATACAAGAACAAGATTGAGATTAGGGCCAGTAAAATTCCGGCATAATTCAGGCGACTAAGTTTTTCACGAAATATGAATACTCCAACAGCTGATCCTAAGAGAATAACACCAATATTCATCGTTGAAAATACGAGAGATGGTTGTTTAGCCAAATCTTGATGGGCTTTCAAGTAAAAAAGGATATTTCCAAAATTGGCGATACCCAATATCCATCCACAGACCATATTAATTAAAGTAAACTTCATATTCTTGAACAGATACAAGTAGAGCAGATAGGAAAATGATACTGAAAAAGCAATACTGAAAACGACTAGCAGCGATGAGGTAAATGGAATAGTCGTTGTCTTAGCTATTTGCTTGAATAAAGTGTCAATTATCCCCATCCCAATAAAAACAAGAACAGGATATATCCAAAAGCTTTTTTTAGTATTAGTTTCTTTTTGCCATGGAATTGAAAAAATAATAGCCAGGAATGCTATGGCAATACCAATAATCTTTAGTGCCGATTGTTCTTCATAAAATAGTAGAAACGAAGCAATAACCGGAATAAATAGTGATAACCTTTGTGCAATATCTGTTCTAACTATTCCAGTATATCTAATTGAAAAAGCAAGAATTACAAAAAGTGAGGGTAGCAGAAATCCTAAAATAAAATAAATAGGAAAGATACTTTCACTCATTGAAGGTATTTCTGGCCTATAGATTAACCAGGTTAGTAATCCAGCAATGGTGTAATTCCAAGCAATTGCCTGTCTATTATCTATATCGTATCGCTTAGCTAGTTTTAGCAACACAGAAACAAAAACACTAAAACAAACACTTATAAGTATAAATATCATTTCAGGGTGTATTATGCCAAATTTTTAAACTATCAGGACCTAAATTTTGTACTTCATCCGGATTTGCCTTCAATTTAGGAGCTAAGATACCATCATCCCAGCTTTTCGGAGATACAAACACTCTGGCTTCATCCCATAAACCTGATTCTAAGAATAAATTGAGCGTTTTACTTCCGCCTTCAACTATAATTGACTGAATATCCATCAAATACAATTGATAGGCGATAAGTTGAGGAAGTAAATTGTCGAAATTTTCAAGCTCCAGGTATTTAACCCGACCATCGATTTCTGTTTTAATAGAATTAAAAATGATGGTATCCTGAGTCTGGTCGAAAATGTTCAGGTTTTTAGACAATTCGAGTTTACGGTCAATAACAATTCTTACAGGATCTCTGCCTGACCATTCGCGAACATTCAAAATCGGATCATCTGCAAGAGCTGTATTTTTTCCAACCAACACAGCATCTTCTTCAGATCTCCAACAATGAACCATTTGTTTAGCCTCATTAGAGCTGATCCATTTTTTAGATCCATCTAAAGGAGCAAAGTATCCATTGCTTGTTTGTGCCCATTTCAAGATAATGTAAGGTCTCTGCTTTTGTATTCGCGTAAAAAAACGTTTATTCAGATCAAGGCACTTATCTGTTAAAATATGCTCTATGATTTCAATTCCTGCGTTCTTTAACTTTTCAATGCCCTTTCCGTTTATTTGATCAAAGGGATCACGACAACCGATAACAACTGATGGTATTTCATTTAAAATAATCAGATCAGTACATGGAGGTGTTTTTCCGAAATGTGAACAGGGCTCCAGATTGACATAAATGGTTGATCGTTTAAGGAGTTCCTTAGCATTGGCATTTTTTTCAAATACATTCTTAATTGCGTTTACCTCAGCATGTGCATGTCCATAAGCCATATGGTATCCTTCGCCAATGATCTGATCATCACAAACTATCACAGCACCTACCATCGGATTAGGACTCACTGACCCTGCACCCAGTCTGGCCAATTCAATACAACGATCTAAAAATAATTGGTGTTGAACCATTCAGCTAAAATAGCTATCAATAGCACAATTATGTCTTGCTTTTCAATTATTTATTCAATTAATAGAAATTTTGAAATCTGTGGTATTTTCAAGCTAATTGGTTTACTTTGCCTCATGACTTTCATCGAAGCAGAAAGAAAATTTATTGATGGATTATCCACTATTTATGGATCTGAAGAAGCAAAAAGCCTATCATGGCTAAGCATCAGCTTTGTATGCAAGCTTGAAAGAGCAAAATATTTAAGTATAAAACAAGAGGAGATTAACCCTGATGCTACCGATCAATTGTTTAAAATTCATGAAAAACTGATTCAAGGCATACCACTTCAATATATTTTGGGTGAAACAGAGTTTTATGACTTAACAATAAAGGTTAATCCGAGTGTGCTTATTCCAAGACCTGAGACAGAAGAATTGGTAGATTGGGCTTTAATCACAAGTAGGCTAATAAATGGTGAAATAGAAGTTTTAAAACTACTTGATATTGGTACGGGTAGTGGTTGCATTCCAATATCCATAAAAAAATACATTCCTTTGGCTGATATTACAGCAATAGATATCTCTGAAGCAGCCTTAAACACAGCCAGGCAGAATGCAGATTTAAATCAGATAGAGATCAATTTTATTCAAGACGATATTTTTAACCTATCAAATCTTGAATTGATCAACACAAAATATGATCTGATTTTGAGTAATCCGCCGTATGTGACCGAATCTGAAAAAGATCAAATGTTGGATAATGTACTTAATCATGAACCTCATAATGCCTTGTTTGTTCCTGATAATGATCCGCTTGTATTTTATCGTGCTATTGCTGATTTTGCATTAGTTCATTTGAAAATAAACGGTTTTTTATTTCTTGAACTAAATGAAAAATTTGGCCAAGAAACCTTAAATCTGTTAAAAGAGAAAGGTTTTAAAGAGATTGAGCTACGCCAGGATATGTTAGGAAAAGACAGAATGATCAAGGCAGTTTTATCATGATATTCAACAAGTTTTTAAACTAAAATAATTCAATTGCATTTTAATTATGGTTACATATTTTGAAGCTACTTTAGGACAGGTTTCTGTTCATAGAGTAGGGAACAAAGCCTTAAATGAATTGTATAGTTTATCAGAAAATACCCTTGGTATTGAAGATGAAACCTTAAGGCGATTGTTAATGCAGTATTTCTTATCGCCTTTTGAAAAAGCCTATGAAGTATTTCGATTCACACATTCTAGTGACGACCTGAGCTTAAACGAACTATTTCACTTCAGTTCCATGATTTTTGATGATCAGTCTTCTTTTCATAGCTTAAGCGGACAAATAACCAAGCATTTGTATACCATATCAAATCATCCTAAAATAAAGTCTGGGGAGCTTTATATTGCCTCATTCAGAGATATACAGCTAGAAGGAGAATTAGTTGATGCCATTGGAATATTCAAATCAGAAACCAAGGAAAGTTATTTAAAGGTAAATCTAGAGGATGGAGGCTTTGCATTGACGTATGAAGAGGATGCAATCAATATCACTAAGCTTGACAAAGGCTGTTTGATCTTTAATACTGAGAAAGATGAAGGTTATAAAGTGATCGTAATTGATCAAACAAACCGCACAGATGCTGCCTACTGGAAAGATGAATTTCTTCAATTAAAGATCAGAAATGACAATTTTAATAAAACAAGCACCACACTTGGAGTTTGTAAAGATTTTATAACCAACAAAATAGATGAGGACTTTGAAATATCCAAAGCCGATAAAATAGATCTCTTAAATAAGTCATTAAAATACTTCAAAGAAAAAGAAAGTTTTGACCTGAATGAATTTTCGGAAGAGGTTATTGGAAATCCAAAGGCAATAGAATCCTTTAAAAATTTTAGCCGACAATATACTAATGAGTTCGATGCAGAACTTAATCAACCATTTGACATTTCAGGTGCAGCTGTAAAAAAACAGGCCAAGGTTTTTAAAAGCATTTTAAAACTTGACAAAAACTTCCATATCTACATCCACGGAAATAAAGATTTAATAGAAAAGGGATTCGATGAGGGTAAATCAATGAATTACTATAAAGTTTTTTTCAGGGAAGAACAATAAATTAACTTCTGGGATGAAACTGTATAATTGTTTCTCTTAAATAATCACGGTCTAAATGAGTATAAATCTCTGTGGTAGTGATACTTTCATGACCGAGCATTTCCTGAACAGCCCTCAAATCGGCACCACCTTCAATTAAATGAGTAGCAAATGAATGCCTGAAGGTATGTGGACTAATATTCTTTTTGATCCCTGCCTTTACTGCAAGATCTTTTATGATCAGGAAAACCATTACTCTGGAAATTGGATTACCTCTGTTATTTAGAAATACAAAATCTTCTTTACCAGGCTTCACTGCAATATGAATCCGAATTTCATTCACAAATAAACGTAGGAATTTGATCGCATCAGAACCAATAGGCACTAAGCGCTCCTTATTTCCCTTTCCCAATATCTTTATAAAATCTATGTCTAAGTAAAGATTAGATATTTTTAATCCGGTAAGTTCAGAAACCCTTAATCCACATCCATATAAGATTTCAAGCATGGCCTTATTTCGCATCCCTTCTGGCCTTGAAAGGTCTATAGCATCGATCATGCTATTAATCTCCAAAATATTCAAGGTATCGGGCAATTTTCTGCTTGTTTTAGGACTTTCAAGGAGTGCTGAAGGATCAATGGGTATCAAATTTTCAAGAACCAAATACTTGAAAAATGCCTTTAATCCTGATAAAACTCTAGCCTGAGTGGGAGGGAGCATGCCCAGTTCATTTACCCAAACCAAGAAATCTTTTAAATCATTACTTGTAATAGTTTTTAGCTCCTTAGCTTCAGATTTGCTAATAAAAAACTGATGTAGCTTTTCAACATCAAGCATATACGCCTCTACAGTATTTGTAGATAAAGAGCGCTCCAATCTTAAATATGATTTAAAGCCAGTAAGTCCTGATTGCCAATCCAAAATATTTTTTAAGTTTGATTAATCTTTAAGCATAACGATCTATGAAAATACAGATAATTAACGGTCCAAATTTAAACTTACTTGGCGTAAGAGAAAAATCCATATACGGGGATAGTAGTTTCGAAACATATTTTGAAGAACTAAGATCAAAATATAGCATCATTGAGCTCGAATATTTTCAGAGTAATGTAGAAGGAGAGATCATAAATAAGTTGCATGAAGTTGGCTTTTCTTATGATGGCATAATTTTAAATGCAGGAGCTTATACGCATACTTCGGTTGCAATATCAGATGCAATTGCAGGCATTAAAACACCTGTGATTGAAGTACATATATCTAATATTTACGCCAGAGAAGAATACAGACATGTTTCACTTACCGGAAAAAATTGTAAAGGGGTATTAACAGGATTCGGATTGAATGGCTACCGACTAGCACTAGAAAGTTTTCTTTAAACTAGTAAAGGTTTTCTTATTGCTGACAAAGTAATTCCAGACTATACTACCTGGATATAATCCATTTTTATTAAAGGTATGTTTAGGAATTAGTCTGGATTTTGAACTATTTCTGGCTATATTTCGAATAAAATAAACATGAGCCTTACTTATTGCCCAAGCATTTTTAGGCTTTCCATCTAATAAATATTTGAACAGAGAAAGAAGATCTAGCCAAAATCTTAAAAAAATAATCACAATAGCTCTTCCTGCAGGAAGATTTTTCTGAAGTAATACCAAATTGTTTCTAAAATTGAGATAAGTTTTAAATGGGCTTTCGGCATTTAGTGTTCCTCCACCTACATGAAAAACAGTTGATTCAGCGCAGTACATGATCTTATAATTATTATTCTTTAATCGCCAGCAAAGATCAATTTCTTCCATATGCGCAAAAAAATCTTGATCTAATCCCTCCATTTCGACCCATTTCGACTTTTTTATAAAAAAAGCCGCACCAGAAGCCCAAAATATTTCTGAACTCTTGTCATATTGTCCATTGTCAACTTCAACCGAATCAAATATTCTACCTCTACAAAAGGGGTAAGCAAAAATATCCAGAAATCCTCCAGCAGCCCCAGCATATTCAAATAGCTTCTTATTTGATTGAGATAAGATTTTGGGTTGTGCAGCTGCAATTGAGGAGTCTTTTTCCATCAATTGAATTACCGGTTCAATCCAACCCGGCTCTACTTCCACATCAGAATTAAGCAAAACATAATAATCATGATCCAGGCCACTTAATACCTTATTATAGCCCCCTGCAAATCCATAATTCTGATCATTGATACTAATTTTGATCTGCGGATAATTTTCACGAATAAAGGATACAGAATTATCATTTGAGGCATTGTCGCCAACAATAATATCTAGATTGGAATAGGTACTAGCGCATATAGAAGGAAGGAACCTTCTTAAAAAATCTAGTCCATTCCAATTGAGGATTACTACAGCTACTCTGGGAAGTTCAGTCATGATGAGCTTTTAAATTACCCGGACTAAATTTCCATCTTTTATGTGACCATAACCAATATTCTGGATTTTTTTGAATAATATGTTCAAGTACCTGGGTATGAATATTCGTTATTTCAAATTCTTTTGTTTGATTAGGTACTTCAACTAAAGATTTAATTAAACATTCATAATAACCTCTTTTAATTTTATTTATACTAAAATAAATAACAGGTTTATTGGTTCTAACTGCAATCTTTTCTACACCAAGAAAAATTGCTGTAGGCTGATTAAGGAAATTTATAAAATACTGAGATTCTTCTCGAGGTGGAGTTTGATCACCTACAAGAACCAATACATGAGGTTGTACATTATATTCAATTATTTTACGAAGAGTATGTTTCATCGGGACCAATATGGCTCCAAATCGGCTTCTCATTGTATTAATAAGATTATCAAATCGCTTATCGCTTAATGGTTTATAAACAACAAGTACCTTTTCCTTTAGCTCATAAGCAGCAGCTAAAGGTCCCCATTCCCAATTTCCATAGTGACCAGAAACAGCAATTACTGATTTTCCTTGTTCAAAATACTTTGTTAGCTCGTTTAGATTAGAGAAAACAAAGCGTTTCTTCATTGATTTTGGACTAATTGATAGTGTCTTGATTGATTCCAATATCAGGTCAGAAAGATGTTTGTAGAACCGCTTTTCAATATTCAATCGATCAGCTACAGATTTTTCAGGAAAAGAATTCTGAATATTCAGCTCTACAACTTTTCTCCTGTATTTAACTATGTGAAACAATAAAAAATACAAAATGTCTGAAAACAGATAAAGTATCCAGAACGGCAGCAATGAAATTAAGTAAAGTAAAACTGAAATGATCTTGAAGAAAACTAGATTCATCTGATTATTGAGTTAAACGATATAACACGAAAATTTATTAAGAACATTTTTGCTGCATGTGTGTTAAATACTTAATTTCTGCATCTTTACACAAACTTAACTTATACGATGGAAAAAGGCGCAGTATTCCCTTTATTTTATCTTCCTCCAGTCGAATATTTTAGCAAAATAGTGCTTCATAAAGAAAATATTCTTTTTGAAAATGCTGAAAACTTTCAAAAGCAAAGTTATCGAAACCGTGCAACAATTCATTCTCCAAATGGAAAATTGGATTTGACCGTACCAGTGATAAAAGGTTCTAAATCACATACTAAAATGAAAGATGTTAGAATCAGTTATGATTTTCAATGGCAGCGTATGCACTTAATGAGTTTACAAACATCCTATAGAAGTTCTGCTTATTTTGAGTTTTATGAAGATGATTTTACTTTGTTTTATGAAAAACAATGGATTTTTTTGTTTGACTATAATGAAGAACTGACCAGACTATTGTTAAAATTACTCAAGATTAATATCCCAATTAAATACACAGATAGATTTGAAAAAACCTATCTAGATCTTGCCGACTATAGAGATTCTATACATCCCAAGCATAATTCACCGGAAAAATTCAAAACTTATTTTCAGGTTTTTGAAGAACGTAATAGCTTTTTCCCTAATTTGAGTATTGTTGATCTACTGTTTAATCAAGGGCCACAAAGTTTAAAATATCTATAGAGTATGTCGAAAATTAGGCGAATACGGTTAAAAACAAAGAAATACATTCCTGTTCCAGGTACTAGTCCTGGTTCTATTCAGTTATATGAAGATGCCTTAAAGCCTCATATCACGGTTTATTCCTATAATTTAGATGAATTTTATTCAAAAAAAATAAATAGCCTTGATGAACTTGAAACTCAAATCGACAATTATAAAGATCATTATAGGTGGATAGAAATCAAAGGTATTGGTGATGCTAAGCTCTTAACCTTCCTTGAAAAAAAGTTTAATATAAATAAACTCGTAATTGAAGACATAGCCGATTGCAAGCAGCGGCCAAAATTAGATGAATATGAAGATTATTTATTTGCCGTCAGTAGAATGCTCTATGTTGATAAACAGCTTGAAATAGAAAATGAACAAGTTTCATTTATACTTTTTCAAAAATTATTGATCAGCTTTAAGGAAAACTATTCAGACAATTTTTTACCGGTCATAAATAGACTTAGTGGTGGAAAAGGAAATATCAGGAGTGCTGGTTCTTCTTATCTATTGTATGCGCTGACTGATCTTATTCTGGATAATTATTTCGCACTCATCTATAAGCTTGGAGATGAACTTGAAACAATTGAAGAGTTATTATATCGTAGGGCAAATAAATCGCTAATGTTTCAGACTCAGAATATTAAAAGAGAAATGATTAGTATACGCAGGGCAGCATGGCCAGAACGAGATAAGATCAATGACATCATTCGGAGTGAATCTAAACTTATAAATAAAACCTCTAGAGCCTATTTCAAGGATACTTATGATCATACTATGCAGATCATCGACCTTATTGAAAACTATAAAGATCTTACCACTAGTCTTATTGATATGAATTTATCGCTAATCAGTCAGCGAATGAATGAAATCATGAAAGTACTTACCATCATTTCTTCCATATTTATTCCACTAACATTTATTGCTGGAGTTTATGGAATGAATTTCGCCATTAAGGATCCACAGACAGGTGAAATATTAAAAAATAATATGCCCGAACTCTATTATGAAAATGGATATCTATATACAATAGGAGGTATGGTCATCATTGCTATTCTACAAATGATCTATTTTTGGCGTAAAGGATGGCTTTATAAAAACTGACATATAATCATTTTTTATAAAGCATTTTATTCAATTAAATAAACAGCAGAAGACAAAAATCAATCATTTCTCATCTCAATTTGTTATTTTTGTAGCATGCAATCTTTTGAGCTAGATAAATCAGATCTATTAAAGATCAAGCGTGCCCTTGAAGAAGATGATACTACTTTAAAAGCACTTATTTCTGAATATCACCCATCAGAAATTGCAATCCTGTTTGAAAGTTTATCTCAAGAATCAAGAGAAAGAATAATCAGTATTTTACCTGCCGAACAGGCATCAGAGGTTATTGCAGAGATGGATTCCGAATTCCATCCAGAAAAGCTTCTTGAAAATCTGCTTCCTGAAAGACGTTCAGAAATAGTTGAAGAACTTGATTATGATGATGCTACTGATATTATAAGCCAGTTACCAGAAGAACAACAACAAGAAATTTTAAAGGAACTTGATGAGGAAGATGCTTCTAATATTCGTTCATTATTAAAATACGAGGACGATAGTGCCGGTGGATTGATGAATACTCAGGTGATTAAGATCAATGAGTATTTAATTAAAAAAGAAGCTTTAGAAGAAATTATCCACCAATCTGAAGAGATGGAGGAATTTTATACGATTAATGTAATTAATGATCAGAATATACTATTAGGCATAGTATCATTAAAAGATATTATTAAAGCCCGTAATAATGTCAGAATCAAAGAACTAATCAAATCTGATTTTGTTTATGTTAAGGCAGATACTGATCAAGAAGAAGTAGCTAAATTAATTTCCCAATATAATCTTACCAGCATACCAGTAGTTGATGATGAGATGCACTTATTAGGACGAATAACATTTGATGATGTGATCGATGTTATGGAGGAAGAAAATACCGAAGATATTTTAAAAATATCGGGTGTATCAGAAGATGAAGAATTAGCTGGAAACTGGAAGGAAGCTGTTAAAAGTCGTTTACCATGGCTAGTTTTAAATCTTGGAACAGCATTTTTAGCAGCATCCATTATTCGTAATTTTGAAAATACAATTGCAAGCATGGGAGTACTTGCCGGTTATATGGTTATGATTGCAGGTATGGGAGGAAATGCAGCTACACAAGCACTTGCTGTAACAGTAAGGCGTATATCATTGAACGACCTTTCTGATAATCAAGCATACAGAACAGTTTTGAAAGAATTTACAGTAGGATTGATTAATGGTGCTGTAATTGGCTGTATCGTATTTTTATTTGCCTTATTATACGACCAAAATCCAATGCTGGGGCTTGTTATTTTTATAGCTATGACCGGTAATCTGATCATTGCAGGCATTGCTGGTTCAGCTATTCCATTGGTTCTTAAAAGAATAGGAATTGACCCAGCAGTAGCTTCATCGATAATTATAACCACGTTTACCGACGTATTTGGATTTTTGTTATTATTAGGTTTAGCTAGTAATCTTATCTTATAAATTATTGGATCTTGATTTTCAGCCTAACTATTTTATTTTAAATTTGCTCATCGTTTTAAATAACGGAATAATTCTATGACTGAGATCAGAAATAACTGGACCAAAGAAGAAATTGCCGAAATATATCATAGTCCATTATTGGATTTGGTTTATCGCGCAGCCACAATCCACAGAGAAAACAAAGACTACTCTGAAGTTCAAATAAGCAGTCTACTTTCCATAAAAACAGGTGGCTGCCCAGAAGATTGTTCCTATTGCCCTCAAGCAGCAAGATATCATACTGATTTAGAAGTTCAGGCATTAATGTCTGTTGAACAAGTAACTGATGCAGCAAAAAAAGCTAAAAATGCAGGTGCTTCCCGCTTATGTATGGGAGCTGCATGGCGTGAAGTAAGGGATAACCGAGATTTTGACAAAGTAATTGAAATGGTTAGTTCGGTAAATGCCCTTGACATGGAGGTATGTTGCACCCTTGGCATGCTTACAGAATCGCAAGCACAACGATTAGCTGAAGCAGGCCTTTATGCTTACAACCATAATTTAGACACTTCAGAAGAAGATTATAAGCGAATTATTACCACGCGGACTTATGATGATCGTTTAAATACTATTGATAACGTACGTAAAGCTAAGCTTACAGTTTGCAGTGGTGGAATTATAGGTTTAGGAGAATCGGTTGAAGACAGAATCTCTATGCTTAAAACATTGTCTACTATGTCAAAACACCCTGAATCTGTGCCTGTAAATGCGCTTGTTCCTGTTAAAGGTACACCATTAGCTGATCAACCCAGAGTTTCTGTTTGGGAAATGGTTAGAATGATTGCGACAGCAAGAATTATAATGCCAAAAACTGTGGTACGTTTATCTGCAGGTAGAACAGAAATGAGCATGACTGATCAGGCCTTTTGTTTTATGGCAGGTGCAAATTCTATATTTGCAGGCGATAAGTTACTTACAACACCAAATCCTTCTTTTAATGAAGATATGCAAATGTTTGAATTACTAGGATTAAAACCCCGTGAAGCATTTAAAAATGGTCGACCTAGCAAAGAGGCTGTAGCGGTTTAATGCTATTGGTTGACATGAATTAGCTATCTAAAATTATTTATGTTTATGACCAACTAGCTGGATTAATCCAGACTAATTTGAAGAAAAATGAAGCTGGAATTTAATTCTGACTTAGTTTTTGAATATCCAAAATTAGCTTATGAACGAGTTCCAATTGTTCATAAAATAATTTAGCCTCACTTGATTGGCTTATTTCTGTTTTAACATCAGCAATTGTAATTTCTAATTCAATAAAATTCGGCGAGTTCATCTTTTTAATTACATCAGATAAAATGTATAAAGACTTACGAATCAATTTAATATGACTAGAATCAATATCGATTGAATTTGCCTGCTGGAAAGTAGTTATCAATGTTGCTATATAAGATGAAAGCATATGGTTTATAACCACAAACTTGTGATATTCCTTGATATTTTGCTGCTTACTTTTAGGTTCAGTCAACATTCGCTGAAATGCACTTCCCAGGTTTGCTGAACTTACATACACATCTTTTCGGGAAAGTTTATAAGAAATCACATCAGATCTTTTTCCAGAAAATTGTTCAGCAGCATTGTGTAGGTAATGGTAATTAGCTATCAATACCTCACGCATAAAATTCTTAAACTGAAAATATTCCCAATTTGGCAAAATAACATAACTTGAAAAGAAGGCGATAACGGATCCAATTAATGTATCTACCATACGTTCTTTTGCAATGTTTAAATTATTTTCACCTAAAAAACTAAACAAGATCAAAATATAAGGCGTCATAAATAGAACGCTTACTGTATAGTTTAAGCGTTGAGAGCTATAAGTTCCTACCATAAAAATCAGTAAAAAAGCAAATAAAACTGATTGGTCTTTCACATAAATTAAAATCAATGCCCCTGCTATACCTCCTATAAAAGTTCCAAGAAGGCGTTCTGTATTTCGTTGCCTGGTAAGACTATATGCAGGTTTTAAGATAACCAGAATGGTTAAAAGTATCCAGTAACTGTGATGTCCAATTGGAAAAAGCTTTGAAACTAAAAACCCAACCAGTAACATCAAAGATACCCGCACTGAATGACGAAAAATGGATGATTTTGGACTTAAATTTTGCTTTATTTTTTGAAAATCAAAGTCTTCATGTGAAACAAATTTGCTGTAGTCCACATCATTCTGACCAGAAAGCTGTTTTTGATTGAAATAGCTATAAATTTTTTCAACCCGGCTGATCATATTTCTAACATTGATCAGAATTTTTTTAAGTACAAGGGCATTAATTCCAAGCTCTTCAACCTCGTCAATACTTGTTTTTAGATTTTCAAGTTGTGGTTTAAAATCGTGAAGAATGATTGGTTTTTCATTACTAATAATGTAATAACTAAGATTTTCAAGTTCTTCAGCAAGCTTTAATATTATCTTATTGAACTCTTTCAGAGACTCAGTTTTTCCGAATGTATTGCGAATGACCTGATAATCATAATGTGTGGCCATTGTTTGTTCAAATAGGTCAACAATATCTACAAAAACAAGTATTAAAAGTCTACCCTCTTGTGTCGACTCCTTGACCATTAATCTCGTTTTAAAAAGAAGTTCTCTTAAGGAATCCTGGCGTTCATTGCTTAGTACTTGTTGAGAAATGAGCATTTTATAATTTTGATCAAAATCACTTTCAGTATTATAAAATTCAGCCTTTAGCTTTACATAGACAGACACATCCCTGATACATTCACCTAATGCCTGCTGAGTTAAACGATAAGGCCAAATTTGAGATAAGGAAATACTTAATAGCATATACCATATACCACCTGCAAGAATAAATAATGCATGGCCCCAAGCACCATTATATTTAATTACATCTGTATCAATTGTAAGTATCATGATCAGTAAAGCAGCAGTACCTATTGATGATGCTCTGTTTCCATATACTGAAAACATGGAATAGAAAAAGGATAACAGAAGTATTTCAATTCCAATAAGAATAGGATAATTATTGATCAAGCCCGTTAGTAGAACGGTACTGAAAACGAAAAAGGTGCAGAAGAGCATTCCATTTCGTTTATGATTAATTGGACCCTGGTTATCTGCTATACTTGTGCAAACTGCGCCTAAAGAAATGGTTAGACCAATTGATAATAAGTCAAGCTGATAAAAAACCAAAGAGGGGAGAAGTACCCCAAAAGTGATTTTAAGGCCATCAGAAAAGTATTGACTAAAAAAAAAGGTCTTTATTTCTCTGGATTGTTTCATTTTACCTTGAATACTATAAATATCCTTGTAAAAATAGTTATTCTGAAATTATGCTTTATTAAACCAGGCTCATTTTAGAATAGAAATGCAGAAAATAAAGCAGGAAATAGTTTTTTTTTAGCTAGTACAAAAAATGATATTCGGTTCAATTGTTAATATTATTAATAAAACATAATTGTTAATAAACAAAAAAATAAGTCATTACTTATTATAAATCAATGTATTATGAAATTGATTAATGTTAATAATCCTTTAAATCATGTGAAAAAAATGTGTGTAATAAAGTTGTTTTTTTCTTGCCTGCAGCTTGTTTTCACCTTACATTTAATGTGTTAAGTAAATAGTACTTTGATAGCCTGAAACAATATCCTTAAATCTGAAGCTCTCGGGCTTCATAAGACTCTGGATAATTTAATTTTCAATTCAGACCGAAGATCGTGAGATCATGGCTGGAAGAAAAAATCCAAAAGACGGGCATTACCTATATTGTAAACATTCTACGGAACGGATGCGATGATAAAGTAAAAGGCTTCGGATACTAAAAGTTTGAAAAAACTAAAGAGAAGAACCGATTAAAGTAAATAAAGCTTAATAATTTTAGCAATTACGATTGCTAAAATTTGAAACGGAGATCCCAATCGCAAGAGTAAGGTCTCCGTTTTTTTTATATATTTTCCAGTTTTCGTTTAATCCTTCCATCGATTTTCTTTAATTTTACATCAAATGAAAAAAGACTATTCAATGGATTACAAAGGTAAAATCTTTGTTCTGGACACATCCGTTATTCTTTATGACCACGATGCATTACAGAACTTTAAAGAGCACGATGTAGCCATCCCTATCCAGGTACTTGAAGAATTGGATAATTTAAAAAGTGGAAACGATACCCGAAATTATGAGGCAAGAAGCTTTATACGGCTCATGGACGAACTATCCAGGAATAGCCTGATCAATAAGTGGCTACCATTAAAAGGGAAGGGCAGAGGCAATTTCAAAGTGGTTATGGATGATATTCCAGGTATAACCAATGCAGAGAAAATCTTTGGGGAAGGAAAATTTGATCATAGAATATTAAATGCGGCATTGAGTCTGCAGGAGCAATATCCCACAAAAAAAATCATTCTTGTTTCAAAAGATATTTGTCTTAGACTAAAAGCAAAAGCACTAAATCTTTTTTCTGAAGATTATCAGACAGGAAAGATAAAAAATGTAGAAGAACTCTATACAGGCAAAACAATAATTCATAAAGTACCCAATAAATTATTGGATGAATTGATAAAAAAGAAGGTTTTACCAATTTCGTCTATCGGTATAAAAATCATTCAGGATAATAATTTCTATATACTCAATGGTAAAAATATGACTGTTGGTGCCTATTATGATTATAAGACTTCAGAATTCAGATACATACCAAACCAGGCGGTATCCAATATTGAGCCAAGAAATCCGGAGCAGTCATTTGCAATCCATGCGTTATTAAATCCAGCAATTAAACTTGTTACCATACAAGGTAACGCAGGAACCGGTAAAACCCTGCTGGCATTGGCCAGTGCACTCGAACAAAGAAAGAACTATAGGCAGATCTTTGTTACTAGACCCATAGTACCATTAAGCAATAAAGATATTGGGTTTCTACCTGGAGATATAAAATCGAAAATTGATCCTTACATGGCTCCAATATGGGATAACCTTAAATTTATAAAGGATCAACTTGGGGATGATGAAAAAGGACAAGCTAAAATTGATGAACTGGTATCTACTGAGAAAATATCAATAACTCCATTAACATATATCAGAGGCAGGACTTTAACCAAGATATTTTTTATTGTTGATGAAGCTCAGAACCTTACTCCTCATGAAATTAAAACTATTATTTCTAGAGCCGGAGAAGAAACTAAAATAGTATTTACCGGTGATATCTACCAAATTGATACTCCATATTTAGATGCAGAGAGTAATGGTTTGTCATATTTGATAGACAAAGCTAAAAATCATCCTCTTTATGCTCACATAACTCTTCAAAAAGGAGAGCGAAGTGAACTGGCCAATCTGGCAAATGATTTCTTATAAGATTATTTGTTTTTAAATAAGAAAAGCATACCAATAAGGTATGCTTTTCTTTGTTCAAATGATTTATGTTGATTATCCAACAACTTTCACATTAACGGCATTTAGACCTTTTTTACCGTTCTCTACTTCGTATTCAACACTGTCGTTCTCACGAATTCTGTCGATTAAACCTGATGAATGAACGAAAATTTCTGAATCACCATTTGAAGGGACGATAAATCCAAACCCTTTTGTTTCGTTAAAAAATTTTACTGTACCTGATTGCATTGCTTTGTTTTTTAATTATATAATAATTGAAGATACTCAAATAGATTGAATATGAATATATTTTAATTATTTTAGAAATATGTATAAACAAGAAAAGCATGTCTCGCGACATGCTTTTCTTGTTCAATGATTTATGTTGATTTAATAAACAACTTTCACATTAACAGCGTTAAGGCCTTTTTTGCCACGCTCAACTTCATACTCAACCTTATCGTTTTCACGAATTTGATCAATTAGACCAGATGAATGAACGAATACATCTTCAC
>CAMDQV010000011.1 GCA_945906015.1 Pedobacter schmidteae
AGTCAGGTTATCAACCTGAGTAATATCCCCACAAGCACCCTGCATAAAAACCACCGGTAATGATGCATTTCCAGTTGCCCCGCGTATTGTCCTTTCCATTGAACCGATCCAACTTGCCGAAATACCACCCGGACTGGTAGTGGCATGACATGCAAAATTCACCACCGTGCCCAACAAATTCCCTTTTAGATCCCATACACCAACGGTCCCAACCTGTGGATCAATTGGCCCTGCATAATCAATAATATCAGGATTTCCTGCACCAGGATGCGAGTAGCTCATTCCGTTCTTCATCCGCAAACGACGGTTGTATGAAACTTTATCTTCATGTCCATTGCCAACGGCAAGCTTAGCATCTACACGATTTTCATTCGCAAGCACCACCGCATCAACAATCTGTTTTTTAAGGACTTGTGTATATCCTGGATCAGAAACGATAGAATTGTTATTAACAAGTTCTTTCACCATTGGTGAGGCTTTGTCAAAATCTCCAGGTTCACCCATCCCGATCGGACCTGATGAATGTGAGTGAGATGCTCCAATCATCACATCAGCCGGCAGGATGCCGCAACGCTTCTGAATCTCAGCACGTACTTCCTGTACCAGATGACGGGTTACAAATAGTAAATCGATCCCAACCAGAGCCACACGCTTCTGTCCATCATCAAATACGACGGTACGAACTTTACAGGGGTCATGAAAGGTTTTATGATGAACCTTACCATAACCGCCGGGCGCTTCCATACCAATATCCGGGGTAATATCCTGCTCAGCAAATCCGGCTTTAAAAATCGGCGCCGGCTTAGTGCCGTCTGCTGCCATAGTTGATACAGCAAGGAGGCAGAGATTGAAGATTGTTAAAAAATATTTCATGGTTTTACCTGATTGAAAAGTTTAAGAATTTCTGTTACAATTTTACGAGAAGCAGTAGTTTCCACCCTGTTTGTTCCTAGCCAGGTTTCATATCCTCCTAACTGATGTTGTTCAGGGGTAGGAAGGTACCCATAACTACCATTTGCCAGTTCAATGGTAAAGGAAGATTTGAAAGGACTTTTTGCTTTGATTTCAAGACCTATTTCGGTAAAAACCTCAAAAGGGATAGCTGCTACACCCAATTCTCCGATACGGAAGGTTTGCATGAGCACATCAATATTATCAGGCCATCTATTCATTTGTATCGTTCGTTCTGCATAGGTTTTCTCCAAACGGTGAACAGGCGTTTCTGTCTCAGGCTTTACAATAACCTTTTGAGCATAGGCAAGCATTTCGGGACTAGGTTTGCGAACTTTCAATTTCAGTTCCGACTGCGCCGCACGCAAGGGAACCCAATCTTTGTATTGTATGGTCTGATATACGCGAAAAACTTCGTTAGCAACATCATTGGCAACGATACGCATTTTGGCATAAGGTTCATGCTTTTCTGCCGGTCCACGGAAATTGATATTGTTTACATCTCCTGATGTACCATTAGACATGATCCCTACAAATGGAGGATCCTGACGGTCTGCCTTTACCATTTCTTGAATACGATCTGCAAATACAGCAAAATAATCTGCTGAAATATGATCTCTGGGTACCCCGCCTACATAATGAAGTGAATAATTGGCAAGTAAACCAATCGGGCGACCTTTAAGAGATTGCACCGAAATGAAGGAAACCTGAGGATCTGTTGACCCTGCCGGTTCAAGCAGCTCCGGATTTTTGATTCCTGGATTCATCTGTACCTGATCCATGCCACCGAATGGATTGACTACCGGATTTTTCATTTTCCATCGGCGATTAAAAAGGTGTTGAGGTACATTTCCGGCACCCCAACCAATGCGTGCGGGTTCCAGATTATTTACTGCTATACGCACACCGTCTGCAATCCGGCGAACAAGAAAGCGCTGGTAAGCATCTAGAGGACTTCCGACATTCCATCCACCTCTAATCTCACCAATTCCACTGGCACTGCTGGCAGAATGTGTATGGTCTGAAGATATCAGAATCTGGGCAGTAGGAATCTTTGTTTCTTCAAAGATCAATCGTTTGGCCTCATCAAATACTTCACGGATAATACCCACATTATCTACCACAACAAAAACTAGTTTTGTGGTTCCGTCATCCAGAACAAGGCTGCGTGCATGCAATTCGTCGTGGACATAATTTGCAGGAGGTGGAATACCAAAGTTTCCCACTATACCTGAACCCAAGGGTGGAGTTATGTTTGCAGTTGATGCACCAGCCCGAAAAGTAGTATTCTGAGCACAAAGCTGGGAATCAAATAACAGCATCAGTATAAAACTGAAAATCATTGTTAAAAGCCTGGCGGTACGACCATAACTTAGAAAGTTAATTATTCTTTTCATATTTATCCTTGTTATTGCTTGTTTAAATTAAAACATCCTGTTTGAAAAAGCATTATTATTGAAAAAATATTATTTTACTGATTTAACGGCCTTCCTCTTTAATCTCATTGAGCATACTTATCGCAGCTTCCACCATCATCTCACCTCCGCCAGGAGCCAAGCGTGAGTTTATTGTCTCATAGCTCCCCTGACTAAATGCTTTACGAGTTGGAACATAAGCGATATGGCTATTGGTCAATTCAATAACCAGGGTTGTTTTAAAGGGAGAGGACTTCTTAATAGCCAGGCCTAACTCAACAAAAACCTCTCCTGGTAAGCCTACAACTGCAAAATCCTTCCCTATGCCAATTACCTGCACCTCTAATGGTAGTTTCCATCCTTCCCGCTCAACTGTAGGCGCGATTGCCTCGGTACGTCGAAGCCTCTCCAGAGATCGAATCTTTAATCGCCTTCGCCTTTCCAAAAATGATGACTCCTTGTGTAAAGGTTTGGCACTTTCATCATTAGCCCAGGCTAATTCTGTATCACTATAGTCTTGAAGAGGAGCATATACAAATTGTGAGCGCATCACAAGAAAGGGATCCCCGACCTTGTTTAAAAGCGAAATCTCTTTAACTATAGCATTCGATAAATGAACTCCAATATCTTTAGACGACAAACGCTTCTTGTCTTTCCCCTGCACATCCACATGATTTACATCACCACAGGGGCCTGTTGCAAAAATAGATATGCAACCTCCGCCTATGGCAGCGCTTAGCGCCTGAGCAAGGAATCCCGGATAGTCGGCACTAAACTTGGAACCTCCAAAAGTGTCGGCATGAACTCCGAAATTCGAAAGAACAACCAGTGGAGAATTATCAGAAACCTTTCGAAGCATTAAAATACCTACCTGAGGATCAACTGGTCCGGCAGGAAGAATAGCATCTTTATTACCAAGGCCCGGATTAAATAAAACTTTACCATCTTTCATTATAAAACGACGGTTGAATGAAATCCCATTAGCCAGTCCTGTACCAGTTTCAATCTGAACATTTTCCATTGATTTATGGGCAACTATAACTGACTCTGCTATCTTAACTGCCAAACTATTCAAATAAAGATCCTTTCCTGCTGCAGGTTTATCCTCATCAAATGGCGGGCGAAGTGTCCCGGTAAGTTCGAGTATATTGGGGTGATAAGCAGGGCCAGTATGTGTGTGCGTGCCTGCAATTATGATATTTGAATAGGGAATACCGGTTCTTTCCGAGACCAGCAATCTAACGGATGAAGAGAGACCCCTTTCTACCCACAATAAATCACAAATCACCAGTGCAACGGTATTTTCACCCTGTTTAAGTACAAGAGCCCGAGCATACAATGAATCATTAGCTCCGGTACTTTCACCACGATAATGTGGATAACCCAAAGGAGGAGTTATATTTACTGTTGAAGCGCCTGCAATAAAAATAGCTCCCTGAGCAACGCTCCGGAAAGTAAAACCGAACATAAGTATAACACTAAGCACTAATGCTAATATATAGGTCGTACTGTACTTATTTTGAAACATAAATATTGCTTTTCTTGCAAAACATACTCAACATAGGTTTGTAGGGTTCAGTTATTTCTAACAAAATAGAAATATCAGATATGGCTGATTCCAATAATTTATTCTTTAACCCGATCTAACTGACACAACAGTAAGAAAATTCAGGTTGAACATAAATTCCGTATTATATTAAATAAATAGCAGCAGATATATCTTAAAAATTATATCTACTGCTATGTAGCTCAATTATTTCCAACCAGGATTTTGTGTCAATTTAGTATTTAATGCTAATTCCTGAGCAGGAATTGGGTACAAATACAATTTATCATCCCACTTTCTGGCTGTATAACCGGGATATAAAACACGATATGTGCCAGTTTGAGGATCACGCGCGCCCTGAAGAGTTTTTGGATTTTCAAGCAATTTACCAGCTTTCCAGCGTACCAAGTCGTCCCATCTCTTTCCTTCTGCACTTATTTCAAGACGACGTTCACGACGGATCTCATTAATAAGAGCTATAACAGGAACTTCCCATTTAGGCCAGTTTGGATCAACAAATTCCACATTAACTTTAAGAGCAGGCATTCCAACCCGTGCTCTCAAAAGGTTAACAGATTTATCTAAAATAACTTGAGTGCATTCTCCCAACTCGGCTTTGACTTCGGCATAGGAAACCAATATATTACCATATCGATAAATAAAATCGTTAGTAGTACTTGTACTTGGCAATCTGTCAACCTCTAAAGGACTATACCCTTTTATAATAAAATAACTGGTTGGGCAATAGTTACTTTGAAACTCAGGCATTGGTTTATAATAAGTAACACCGTTAGTAGCAATATTATACGGACGTGCAGTATTGTAAATAGATTGTGCCATACGCGGATCTCTGTCTACAAACTCGTCAGCAAAGACTGCATTTCCCTTATATAAGGGACTGATAGCAATAGGCAAACCATCTTTACAAAGATATGACTCCACAAAATCAACATTGTATCCTGTATATGGCTCACCCAGCTGACGAACATTATTATGCATCCGCTTATTTGCAATAAAGCGCTGAACCATAATTCCTTCAGGATTTCCCTTTAAATCATATTTAACAAACAGATCAAAGTAATCTTTAGTAGGCTGTCCTGTTGAGTATACAGAGAATTTTCCTGAATTAATGATGCTTTCATAAGTAGTTGCGGCTAATCTTAACATAGCCTCATGTCCTCCAACAATGTTGTGATATTTTCTGAATGTACCTTCATACAAACATATTTCTGCTTTTAAAGCCAATGCAGCATACTTAGTAAGACGATCGGCAGATGATGTTTCCGGCAGGTTGGCAATAGCAAAATCCAAATCCTTTATCATATTTTCAACGACCATTTTTCTGGAGTCTCTTGGAGCCTGTAATTCTGCTGATTCCAGACCTAAACTGGTTGACAACCATGGCACATCACCAAACTTTCTTACTTTCTGAAAGTAATAAAAAGATTTAAAAAAACGAATTTCTCCTTCGGCGTTTAAAACTGAAGGATCCGACTTCATCTTAGCGATGCGATCAAGTGCATAATTACAGCTACGGATATTTAACCAATCACTTTTGGCCCAGCCGCCACCTGAAGTAGGTATAGGATATTCGTTCCAGGTATAAGAATTACGAGTTGTTGGGTTTTGATTATCACTAAAGTTATCTGTGTCATACCAAGCAAGGCGAGCATCAAATAAAGTCGGATAAAATTGATTGGCATACATCTGGACATCTGCCCCACTCTGCCAAAAACTACTATCACTAATCTTATCCAGTGGAAGTTTTTCCAAATAATCGTCATTGCACGATGTCATCGTAAATAACGAAAGAAGCAATATAATATAAATATTTTTCATGTTATTTTTTTTAGATATAGTTTTCATGTTATTTTTTTTTAAAAATTAACATTGGCTCCAAAAGATAATGACTTATACAATGGGTAGCCACTTGGTCCCACCTGTTCCGGATCAGAAATCTTAATCATTTTAGTCCCTGTCCATAAATTACTTCCTGTGAAGAATACTTTTACTCTTTCAACTTTCAGTTTTTTGGTCAAAATGGAAGGAACTGTATAACTTAATGTTAACTGCTTAAGCCTGATGTATGCAGCATTTTGCAGAAAACGGGATTGAACAGCAACTATATCTCCTGCTCCTGAGATAATTGGTCTTGGGAAATAAGCTTCCGGATTTTGTGGTGACCAATAATCCATAGCTGTTTTAGCAATGCCTCCCCATTCGTTAGTATATTGTGAGAGGAAGTATGTTGAAATAAGCGATCGATCCATTTTGGCAACTCCCTGAAAGAATACATCCAAATCAAACCCTTTCCATCCTACATTTGGCATGAAGCCAAAGCTGTAGCGGGGAGTATTGTTACCAATAACACTCATATCACCTGGATTAGACAAAGTCTGAGCTCCTCTCGTAATCTTACCATCACCGTTCAGGTCTACCATATAAAGATCACCTGCCTGACGTTTTCTACCATTAATATTACTTTGATCTAATGCTCCAGCCGCTGCATCTGTCTGAAATATACCACCTGTTGTCAAACCCCAGATCTCACCTAAATTATGCCCTACATAATAGTCGGAAATAATTCCACTAGGATTACTGAACTTTGTAATTTTTGCCGAATAATCAGATAACAATGCAGTTGCGCCATACCTCACATTGCCAATATTATCACGCCATCCAAGAGTTAAATCCCATCCATTTGTAGTCAAATCAGCTGCATTTGCTTGTGGCTCATTTACTGCAAGAATAGACGGCATTGTTTGCGATCTGGTAAGCATGTTTTTGGTATCTCTTTTATAGACATCAAAAGACCCGCTTAACCTGTTATTCAATGCTGCAAAATCGAGACCTAAGTTCTGTTGTGTAACGGTCTCCCAAGTTAATGTCGAGCTGACCAGTCCCGGAGCGGAAATCGTCATAGGTCTGTCTCCATTAATAAGATAATTTACTTCACTGGCATTAAGTGTTGGAATATATGGATAATAACCAGCTACATTCTGATTACCCAAATTTCCATAGGAAGCCCTGATCTTCAGCATATCAACAGACTTCTTTATGCCTGAAAAGAATGCTTCATTATCTATACGCCATCCCAATGATGCTGAAGGAAAGAATGCAAAACGATCCTTTTTAGGAAATTTTGAAGAACCATCGTAGCGGCCATTAAACTCGAATAAATATCGGTCGTCAAAACTGTAGTTGAAACGGGTAAATGCTCCCCTGATTGCATATTCGTTTATACTGTCATAAGCAAATCTGTCACCAGAAGCCAGATTCATATAAGGTAAACTATTGATGATCAAATTACGGCGTTCTGCCTGATTATAATTATACTGAGCATTTTCCTGGTTGTATCCAACCAATCCCTTAAAATAATGCTTATTATTCAAGGTTTTTTCATAATCAGCATACGCGTTAAATACATAGTATTTGTCATTATATCCTGTTCTGATTACCCGGCTTGGATTACTACCCCCATAATATCCTGTCACATCACCTTTGTTATTATAAAAAGGTTGCTGTGCGCCGTAATTCAATTCTCTTCTGTTTGATGCATTAAACGAATAATCAACGTTAAATGTCATATTTTTAACAGGTGTAAGTTTGACAAGGCCCGTCATCCACATATCGTTGATATCTCTTGTTTGATAACCCCCTTCACTGAGCATTTGAGCCGGGTTTTCAATAGAACCTTCATGTGTCCATTTACCATTAGGATCTTTGTAAGGTTGTGTTGAATATACATTTGCCTGAAAGATTGTATTACCCTCAGCAAATTCATTTCTGAACCATGGGTAATTAGACGGGAATCGCTTATTACTGTTGTTTATTGAAATCTTACTTCCTACTGTAACCCAGTCTAAAATCTTATAGTTTACATTCGTCATAAAATTATAACGCTTGAATCTCTCATCGAAAAGATCCGGATTTGTAAGACCTTTTTGATTTAAATACGAAACAGATGTATAGTAATCAAATTTTTCAGATCCGCCTGAAACACTTGCCGTGTGCTGCTGCATTGGATAGCTATCTGCCTGTAAAATCTTTTCCCAATCGGTATTAGCAACCCCGGTCCAATCGTTTGGTGCCGCAGGATGAATGATTGCGGAAGGTTTAGTGGGATCATTATAGTGAGCCATCATTGCTGTCATTGTAATATCGTCATAATAGTTACGACCATTTACACGCATATAAGCCTCATTCATAAAAGCAATTCTATCCTTTGTATCTATGAATTGAATTCTGGTAGTAGGTTCATTAGTCACGAAATTGGTAGACAAAGAGATTTTCGGCTTTTCATTCTTCTGTCCACTTTTGGTAGTTATTAGCATAACCCCATAAGCTGCACGTGCACCATAGATTGCGGCAGAAGCTGCATCTTTCAATACTGTAACACTTTCAATATCACCAGGGTTAAGCTGATTTATGTCCATTGGAATACCATTAACCAGAATTAAGGGACTTCCTCCGTTGATAGAAGTATTACCACGAACATTAAATGTAGAACCCTGACCAAGTGATCCATTACCCTGAGTGATATTCAGGTTGGATACCGTACCTTGAAGGCCTTGCCCTAGATTAGTAATAGGCCTGCTTTCCAATACCTTCGAAGAAACTGTTGAGACTGCACCTGTTAGGTTTATCTTTTTCTGTGTTCCATAACCTATTACAACTACCTCATCCAGGTTGGCAGCATCTTCCTGCATACTTACATTGATTAAAGTCCTGTTATTTACAGGAATCTCTTGCGATAAATATCCTATATAGGTAAAAACCAATGTCTTGTTACCATCTGGAATATTTAGTGAATACTGACCATTCACATCTGTGCTGACCCCAGAGTTTGTACCCTTAATTTTAACACTCACCCCTATTAGTGGCTGTCCTGTACGGTCTGTTACTTTACCAGCCACCAAAATCTCAACTTGAGTTTTAAAATAACTTTTCTCGGCAAAAGAAATACTTGTAAATAGCAGTCCAATAATAATTTGACACAATGTGTATTTCATGATTTTACACCAGTCAAAATGATTTTGCAAATAAATTTTCATGAATCTTTTCTTTAAAATGCGTTAATAAAAGCTACCTGAATTATGGACACCACCTGAATTCTGACCAGCAGCGTAACCTACCCCAAACTATGATTGGATTTTGTTAAAATTAAAACTAAGTAAACCTGCCAGATCAATCCGATACTATTGCTCACATTAGTAATACTATTATTCAGAAATCGTAATTAAATATAAATAAGTAACTACCCTGTCTCATGAAATTACTTTGGATATTCAATCAGTGATTATTTCAGCAACAATTAATTATTATAACATTTCAAGAGCAGGCCACCTTCATCACAGCGAGTAAACCCATAGGCACTGAAAGTCAAAGATTTTCGGATTAAGGCGACCCGCTTACATAAAGGATATCGCCGGTCGAATGAGGGGGGGGGCTCATTCTTATTTATGCGGTCTAAGCGGCAAGAAAATCTATAAGAACCACTTTCCTTAAATCTGCCATACAATCATGATCGGTCTCTTTAAAATAGAAAACGTTAAAGGAGTACGTAAAAAAGTCAACGTCTCTTTATATCATTACAAGCGCTACCGCAGCCATTACCAAAATTTCATTTGCCATAAAGCTAATGTGCTTTTCAAGCTCAATCTGAAAGCTATCCAATGCTTTATTTAAATAGACAGAACTTGAGTCAGTTTGCCAGGCTGCTAGACCATACGTTATTTAAATCCAACAACCATTTCTTTTCCGGCCGTAGTTTTATTGATGTTCATTTTTAAGTTTTTGTAACAGCTCGAAAATGATAGTGGTGATTTTAGTTGATGCATCAACTTCCAGGTAGCTTGAGCGGGCACGCCAAGTTTCATATCCTCCAAGTTTATGATGCTCAGGAGTAGGTAAATACCCATTATAGCCATTGGCCAGAGAAGTGGTAAAAGTTGGTTTAAAAGGGCTCTTTTCTTTAATTTCCAATCCGATTTCTACAAAAACTTCACAGGGTACCGCCGTAATTGCCAAATCTCCCAAACGAAAGGCCTGAAGAATCATCGGTAGCTGTTTAGGAAAATCCTTCAATAGCATGGTTTCACGTGCATAAATCTCTTCTCTCGAATCCATAATTGGTGATTTTGCATTCGCTATAATCTCTTTCGCACGTTCAATTTCTTTTTTATCAGGAAGTCGTACACTTAAAGTAATTTCTTTTTGAATGGAGCTTAACGAAATCCAGTCCTGGTACTTAATATTCTGGTAGGCTTTATATGCTTCAGCAGCAATTATATTTGCTACCTGTTGCATCCTACTATATGGCGGTAAGGAGAGCCTGCCGCCCTTATTATTTACATTATTTATATTACCACTTGTTCCATTTGACAACATGGCCACAAATGGAGGATACTTATTACTGTCAGTTTGCAGCAATTGTTTCATGCGGTCAGCAAAAATTCCAAAATAATCTGCTGATACTTCAGCAGGGCCCGTTCCGCCAACATAATGCAGCGAGTAATTTGCCAGCAGGGCTATAGGATGCCCGTCAGTTGTTTGAATAGAAATAACAGGAAGCCCCGGATCGGTAATATCTTTAACCTGAATGGTGCTTAACTGATCAATACCCCCAAAAGGGTTTTTAATCTCGACGGGATTCATTCTCCATCGACGATTGAATACCAGTGTAGGTTCATTGCCTATATCCCATCCGATACGTGCCTGCACAAGGTTATTATGCGCCCTGACGACTGCATCTGCAATCCGCTCTGTCAGAAACTTTAGGTAATTTTTGTCGGGGTCACTTTGAAATACAGAACAGGCAGTTCCCCCCGAATGGGTATGAGTTGCCGACATCATCATATTCTCAATGGGAATACCGGTTATTGCATGGGCTCTTTTCTTAGCTTCATCCAATTGCTCTCTGTAAATCATACACAAATCGGCAGTAAGAATCGCCAAACGAGTCTGACCATCATCCAAGACGATACAACGGACATGTGTCTCATCATGAATTTGTTTTACGGTAATATCTTTCATATTACCATTAATGGAGGTTCCTATTTTAGGGGTGATGTTGCTGGTAGCTGCACCGGCACGGAAAATTTTAACAGGCCTGTTTTCTATAACTCCAGTATTGTTCTGGGCATTCAGCCTCAGAGCACTTACTAATAAAATGGAAAGACAAAAGAATAAAAACCGGGAAAAATGCCGGCTTGTAAAAAAGAAATTTAACACGTCTGCCATTTGAATTTTATCCTCTAATAATTTACTGCAATCATGCTGCAGTACAATTGTTCTATTATTATTTCTCATTTATTATATCAAAAATATTTTATCATTTTACCTGATTAAAAAGTTTAAGAATTTCAGTCACAATCTTTCGGGAAGCTTCTTTTTCGACCTTATTGACACTCATCCAGGTCTCATATCCTCCCATTTGATGTTGTTCAGGAGTGGGGAGATATCCATAACCTCCATTTGCCAATCCGATGGTAAATGACTTTTCAAAAGGGCTTTTGGCTTTGACCTCTAATCCCGTTTCTGCAAAAACCTCAAAAGGAATTCCAGCTATTCCTAAATCTCCTACTTTGAAAGTCTGGAGAATCACATCTATTTTTTCAGGCCATTCCTTCATTTGTATAGTTCGCTCAGCGAATACTTTTTCCATAGAATGATCAGGCTTTTCTTTCTGCATGGCTTTCTCAGCCCAGGCAAGCGCTTGTACATCTGGCCTTCTTACATCCAGAGTAATTTCAGTTTGCGCTGCACCAAGGGGCACCCAATTTTTGTAATCTATGGTCTGATAAACCCTGAACACTTCCTTTGCGACGTCATTCGCAACAATCTTCATTTTGGCATAGGCTGGAGCTTTATATGGGTTAACCGGCCCCCGAAAATCTATATTGTTTGTATCTCCTTCTGTACCATTTGACATAATGCCTACAAAGGGAATATCCTGACGGTCGGCTTTTAACAGTTCCTGAAGGCGATCGGCAAAGACTGCAAAATAATCTGCAGAAATATGACCTTTGGGCACTCCTCCAACATAGTGAAGGGAATAATTAGCAAATATTGCAATAGGTTTCCCCTTCAATGATTGAACAGACAAGAATGAAACCTGAGGATCAGTCGGGCCGGCGGGTTCCAGCAAATTGGGGTTAGCAATTCCCGGATTCATTTGAACCTTTTCAGATACTCCAAAAGGATTATTAACCGGTGTTTTCAATTTCCAGCGGCGGTTGAAAACATGCTGCGGTACACTTCCTGCACCCCAGCCTATACGGGCAGGTTCCAGGTTATTCAATGCAACACGCACTCCGTCAGCCATGCGACGCACCATAAAACGCTGATAATTATCGAGAGGTTTAGGGTATTCTACTCGCAAATTGGCAGGGATGCTCAACGAAGGCTCCGGCGGATTGATTTCATGACCAGCCCAGGTAGTAGAGTGGGAATGTGTCGATGACATCATTATATGCTCTTTTGGTATTGATGTTTCTTGGGTGATAAGTCGTTTTGCCGCGTCAAAAACTTCACGAGGGAGCTCCACATTATCTATAACCATAAAAACCAGACGAACTTTACCATCATCCAGAACCAGAGAGCGGGCATGCAATTCATCATGAATATGTGTAGCTATGGGCAAGGGCATCCAACCTCCTGCAATTCCCTCACCTAGAGAAGGACTGATATTTGCAGTTGAGGCTCCGGCACGAAAAACCGTCTGCTGTGCAAAGGCAGGAAATTGAAAAAATAGGATAAGAACACAGCCGAGTAATCTCAGAGGTATATAAAAGTCCTTGAATTTTAGAATAATCAATGTTCTTTTCATCTGTTTAATTTATTGCTTTAATCATGCACATGCCAGATAGAATCTTTCAAAATCCGAATAAAAAATGATTAATAGAGGCAATAATATACTAAAGGATAGTATCATAATGTTCTAGATATCTGTTATTCCTATAGCAATATATATATTAAATTAGTAAAGATTATTAGGCTCCTATCGAAATTTGTCTTAGTTGTAACCAAAATCCTCTCCTAGTTTCAAACACTCCTGCCATGGAACTATACTTTCTGAAGAACTGGCATCCATTAAACTAGCAGCGGCAACATTTACTCCTAATAACAAGCATTTCGCCATCGTCCATTCTTCATGAAACCCTGCTAAAACACCTGCGGCAAAAGCATCTCCGGCACCAACCGACCCTTTGATCTTCTCTGCCGGCATTTTAACACTTGGTTGAAATAATTTCTCCCCACTTTTATTCAGTGCTATTACTCCTTTCGGAAAATGAATAATTACCCATCTTTGAACCCCGGCATTTAAAATAGCATCAGCTGCCTGATATGCATTTACAATTGAGCATTCCCCTTCCTCATCGCAGATTTCAATACCGCTTAGCATCCCGGCTTCAAACTCATTAACAAATAGAATATCAACATACTGCAATGCTAGGGGAATAATAGTTTTGAATCGTTCAGATTGTTCACTGACCAAATCTGCCGATGTGACCATTCCACATTTTCTGGCTTCCTTTAAGACTTTTGCTGCCCCTGTCAGTCCATCTGAACCAATAGCATCCAATCGATCAAGAAGTAATAAATACCCTAAATGAAATATCTTCGATTTATGGCCGGAAAAGCTAAAATAAGATTCATCCAAGTGAGCATTGGCTCCTCTTGAATGAAAAAAAGTACGTCTTCCGGTCCCAAGTACAGTCATTACATCAGTATATGATGTATTTGAATTCTGCACTTTGATAATTTGACTCGACTCAATATTAAGCTTTTGACATTCGTTCAAAATATAATCACCTTTTTCATCATCTCCAATTGCCCCGATTCCTGTTAGTGGAAACTGGAATCCCATCTTACTGATTGCTTTTAATACACTATATGGAGCACCACCATTACTGTTGCTCTCTTTGAGGATATTCGCCAGTTTATCTTCCTTTGGATAGACATCTATGATCTTGACATTATCAATGATCCAGTTACCTCCTGCTAAAATCCCCATTCCGGTATTTTCTTTCATATAGAATACATCATACTACATCCACAACAGATTTAGTCTCATAAGATTTTAAAGCTGCATTGAATAATTGATGGCTCATCAGTGCTTCTTCAGGAGTAACACAGCCGAAACGGCCATTCAAAAATCCATCCCGCTCTGCAAAATATGCAGCCAGCATTTGTAAAAAACAATCGGAGAAGCCAGGTTCGAATATTCCACCGGTACTAACCGGGAACGGAACTTGAAATCCAAGATCCACACGTTGCCATAGTTGTTCCTTCTCACGCTTAAAGGTCCACAATGCCTTGGTATCTTTAGTGTTATAGCGCACCCCACCCTCGGTTCCTAAAATTTCTATATACCATGAATTAGTCTCGCCAGGTTTTAATCGCTTCATTTCAAGAGACATTGGAATATCATTTCCCCCAATTTTCACTGAAGTTGAAAGAGTTGCATTATTCCAGGTATCGCATTCACTCCAAGCACCTTTTCCATCAGGCCTTGTAGTGATGATCTTTTGCAGATGAGCATATACCTTATCAGGTATCCATCCCAATCTTATCGGAATATGCATAACATGCATTCCCAAATCTCCCATTACACCTATTTCACCACAGAATTTTGACTGCCTTTTCCAGTTGATCGGTTTTAGTGGGTCCATATCACTTGAATGACAAAAACCTGCATTTATTTCGATGATCTCTCCGATTCTTCCCGAAAGGGCTTCGCTTATTACTCGCTGAGGACCCGGAAAAAAGGGCATCTCAGAACAGCATCTTACAAAACTCTTCGAATTAGCAATTTTTGCATTGATCCTTTTTGCTGCCGCGAGGTCCATTCCAAAGGGTTTTTCAGCCAATAGATCTTTACCAGCTTCAATAACTTCGATATAATATTGTTCATGAAGAAAATGAGGTAGGGCAACATAAACTACATCTACTTTAGAAGATGCCAATAACTCTTTATAATCTGTGGTCAATAATTCAACAGAAGGAATTTGCTCATACCATTTTAAGGTATTTACATCTAGATCACATACGGCCTTTAACTCCACTTTAACAGGATAATCGTTTAATGAGAACCAGCGTCCAAAAGCGCCGGCCACTTCCTTACCCATTAAACCACCTCCTATAATGCCAACATTTACAACTTTCATAATAATTTATTTTCTTCCCTTAACCCAGGCTATAACGTCTGCTGGTTTTGCACCATCGTGTACAATGGCCATTAATGCCCTTGTCATACCGCCTGGATTAGCATGTTGTACCACATTTCTACCATACACGATCCCTTTAACACCCTGTTGCATCAATTTATAGGTACGATCCAATAATTCTTCATCCTCCGCACGACCGCCGCCTCTCACCAGAATCGGAATAGATCCTGCAACCTCAACAACCTTATGATAATCTTCTACGTTCTGGCAAGGGTCTGCCTTAATAATATCAGCCCCCAATTCTACAGCCTGCCGTACAAGAGGCAAGATAATATCTATATTTCCATCAACCATATAGCCACCAGCCTGACTATTTGGGCGGAATACTAATGGCTCGATCATTAATGGCATAGCGTAATAGTCGCACATAGGCTTTAACTTCAAAATATTCTGGATACACTGATCTGTTAATTCAGGAGCTCCCGGAATACGAAACAGATTAACAACCACACAGGTAGCGTCAAGACGAATTGCCTGAAGCACAGGCTCTTCAATCATTCTGCTGTATAATACGGATTGAAGTTCAAGACCGTAAACATTGGCAACATCTGTTCTTAAAACTAAAGAAGGCTTTTTCTTTCCGGACACAGACTGTAAATGATGTGCCTGCCCAACGGTTAGCTGAATTGCATCTGGATCTGCATCAATCAGGATTTTGACTGACTTTTCAATGTTCTCTATCCCACCCAAAAACGTTAATTCATTAAAAAAACCATGGTCAAGGGCAACATCAAAACATCTACCTGATTTTTCATTGAATAATCTATTTAATCTACTCGCTTTCATTTTTATTTATTTAATAATTAATTAATTTTTCATCTCAGATCCTCCCCAGTATTACATACCTGATTTTCTTCGATTTTTTAATATCAATTGTAAGTTATGGGCTATGTGCTTTCACAAAAGCTGAATAATCGGAAAAGGATAAAATTCACTACACGAAATTCAAGCATTGAAATTCATCAGGAAAGCACCACCGTCATTTGTTATTTTTTGTCCGCAATAATACTTCAGACAAGCTAATTGGAATTCCACCGAGTCTTTTACTTTCATCTGCAGCCTCCATAAAGGTATAAATCTCTATCGTTTCTTCATTACTTACAGGAGCTATGCCTATACGAAAAAACTTTACAATGGCTACAACCAATGGGCGATAGCCAGTAAATACTCCAATAGAAGCTATTCCTTTATCTCCAAATGCTGTACCTCCAAAGCCGCTTCTTCCTTTACGGACGCCACGAAAGACTCCTACCCGGCCATCGTCCCAGTTTCCAACAACTACATCGGCATCATCTGTAAACGTTCGGGTAACTGTTTTACATCCAGTTCCCCCCATTACGGTATAAAGGGATTCAACCGCATGAATACCATCCCAAAAGAGATCAGCATGAGATTTCTGTATAGGAGCCGGACCATAGGTGCTTGCACCCATAACCTTCCCAACTAATTTCCCCTCACGAAGGTCCTGAGCTTCTTTAACATAACGAAGTGGTGAACAGGAAAATAGGGGTACTTTATATTTTCCTGACACTTTAAAGATGGCCAGTACATCCGATAGCGATGCAGCTAGTGGTTTATCCACATAAACTGGTTTCCCTGCCCTCAATACCGGCATAATCTCTTTCAAATGGGGTCGCCCGTCATTAGTTAATACCATGACCGCATCAACCTTTTTTACCAATTCTTTAATTGAACCAACAAACTCTACACCTTGACTTTTTATCGTATCTGTAAAACTCTGTAGCTGCTTTTCAGAGAATTCCACATCCGGATTACCCTTAGGATGAAAAATAGCTACCACTCTACATCCAGTAAATTCCGGGCTCGATGCACCGGAATTCATAATTTCTGTATATGCTGCACTATGAACTGAAAGGCCTATAATTCCTACCTTAATCTCTTGTTGAAGATTGGTATTGCTCATTTTTAATTTCGAGTTCATCAATTCTTGATATCTAAACTTTAGTTCAAGTGTTAATACTGGATATTTTATTTCACAATTATTTTACCACCTTCATAATTCCACGCATCGTAAACGAGTGACCTGGAAATGTACAAACGAAAGGATAATCTCCTGCTGTTGCGGGAGCGGTAAATTTAATCGTCTCCTTTCCACCGCCATTTAACAACTTAGTTGCATAAAGTACCATATCGCCTTCCGGTACATAATTCTTTGCAGCTCCTTTGTCTCCTAACTCAAAAGCCTTTTGCGAAACTAGTTCAATAGTACCGGGTTTGATTATCAAAAGATTATGAGGCATTAAACCTAGGTTTTCAATAGTTAATTCTACCGGTTGAGCTACTTTTACAGTAAAGTCTGCCAATAATTTGCCCTTAACTTTAAAACGCAATTCATCAGTAGCTTCAATGGTCAGGATCGCAACCCTATCATTTTGTAATTCAGGACCTTTACTAGTAGCAGCCTGACTTGAAGGTGTGGCAGATTTTGAAGCATCAGGTTTATCATCCTGATATTCTTTAGTTGCATCGTTATGTCCCAGATCTTTCCAAAATTTCTCATACCCGGTTCTGAATTGCATTCCGGTAACGCTTGACTCAGATTTACCCGGCTTGAATGTATCCTTTCCACTCCAGAAGAAATTTACCTTTTGAGCTGCCAGTCTTGCCTGATATTCTGGCGAGCTAAGAACTTTTACAAGCAAGGGTCTGTTAATTACATTATGTTGCTGGTGCAACCAAAGAACCTCCAGCATTGGTAAGGCATCTTCCTTTTTCTTTGGATCTAATTTAGCAACCCATTCCTGTGCTTTCTGGATTACTTCATCGGTATTTCTAGCACTGAGCTCAAGGCGAACTGCATGACGTATTCCATCAACAGGATGTCTGAATAACTCCAAAAGTTTTTCAATTGGCTCGCCGTAAATCGAAACTGGCTTTTGTAATGGCCGATCTACAGCAACCATGCGATAGATACGTCCATGCTCGTGATCACGACTTAGATCTCTTAAATTATAAGGTGAATGGGTTATTATCGCCTGATGCCAGTCTGCAAAATACAAGGCTCCATCAAATCCCACTACCCCATCACTCGGACGGAAGTTAGGATCACCGGTAAAATCTTTAGTTACTACCCGTGGAGTGGCTTCAGAGCTTGGCGCAAAAGCTGGATTGCTTCCGGTAAAAATTAAATTGCCAGCTTCTACACCCTCTATAACACCTTCATCCAGGTAGTTT
>CAMDQV010000012.1 GCA_945906015.1 Pedobacter schmidteae
CCTGATCGACTGGACAATGTTTTAGAAGAAGAATTGAAAGGATTATTGAATGGGTATTCTCAAAAAATTAAAAGCTCGGCAGATCCTTTATTGGCAAAATTAGCAGAGAAAAATGCGGGAAGATTAGCAGAACTTACAAAACTTGAAGCAAGTTTAACGCGGGGTGATGTGGCCTCAGGCGCAAAAATATTTTTTGGGAAAGGCATCTGTTCCTCTTGCCATGCTGTGGTCGGGAAAGGAGCTATTTTTGGGCCAGACCTAACCAATATCGGTCAAATTCGCTCCGGACATGATATTCTGGAAGCTATTTCATACCCGAGTGCCAGCTTTGCCCGCGAGTATGAAACGAGTAGAATTACCACAAAAACTGCAACATATACTGGTGTTCTTAAGGAGCAATTGCCTGATGCCATACTAATTGCAACTGGTCCAGGATTACAGGTTCGTATTCCAAGGTCAGAAATCACATCAATTGAACCACTTAGCATATCATTGATGCCTCCAGGATTGGATAAAATGTTGAGTCCTGTAGAATTATCAGATCTGATGGCTTATTTGAATACCCTTCCAGATGGACTAGGGAACTTAGTAAAAAGAAAATAATCAATTCACATTTATCGATCCATATCATGAAAAAAGTATTTCTATTCGCCCTTGCCCTTATTGCGGGTTCATTCATCTTTGATGGATGTGGCACCACTAAATCAACATCAAGTGCTTCAACTGTCAGCAAGACCAAGTCCATTGCGCTCTTCAATGGTCAGGATCTGGATGGTTGGTACAAATTTGTTAAAGGTCGCGGACGCGGTATTGACCCAAAGAATGTATTCAGTGTAGAAAAAGGACTGATCCATATCTCTGGCGAAGAATATGGCTGTATCACTACAAATGAAGAGTATAGCAATTATAAACTAACTGTTGAATTTAAGTGGGGACCTAAAACATTTGCACCTCGAGTAGATAGAGCTAGAGATGGTGGTATCCTTTTACATTCAATTGGTGAAGACGGCGGTTATTCCGGAACATGGATGTATTCTATTGAATGTCAGATTATTGAAGGCGGAACCGGCGATTTTTTGGTTGTTGGCGATGGAACTAAAAAGTTTTCTTTAACCAGCAATGTGGCCCCTAAGAATGGGGGTAAAGCCAATGTATATTTGGCTGGCGGGCAGCCTTTAACTATCAATGGTGGCCGGATCGATTGGTTTGCTAGAGACCCCGAATGGAAGGATGTTCTTGGTTTCAGAGGCAAGAATGATGTTGAAAAACCAGTCGGACAATGGAATAAGGTAGAGTGTGTGGTTATAGGCGATAAAGTTTCCGCTTATTTAAATGGAGTTTTGGTGAATGAAGCGTATCATGTAAGCCCCACCAAAGGAAAGATACAGATCCAGTCTGAAGGAGCAGAAATGTTTGTCAGGAAAGTTGAGATTGTACCACTGAATCAAACTAAGATTCTATAAATCAATCGAATCTGTTTTGATTTAATAATATAAAAGCTAAATTCAACCCTATAAATTAATCTTAAAAAGGAAAATATGTTTTCTTCAAAAAAAATTCGTCCCTTTCTTCTTGCTGCCTTAGTCCTTCCTGCAATTTTTGTATTGGCAGAGAATCCTCTATCAACAAAAGCGGTTGCGCAGACTATTGAGAACCCTCAAATGAATGGCTTCACTGCCTTGTTTAATGGTAAAGATCTTACAGGCTGGAAAGGTTTAGTAGGAGACCCGATTAAAAGGTCAAAAATGGATGCTAAAACTTTGGCAGCAGAACAGGTAAAAGCTGATTCGGTAATGCGTGACAGCTGGAAAGTGGTCAATGGAGAATTACAGTTTGTAGGTCATGGAAATAATATTACTACAGCTAAGAAATATGGTGATTTTGAGATGATGATTGACTGGAAAATCATCGATGATGGCAAGCAAGAAGGTGATGCTGGTATTTATCTAAGAGGAACACCACAGGTACAAATTTGGGATAATGCCCGTGTAAAATCAGGTGCACAGGTAGGTTCAGGCGGATTATACAACAATCAGGTCAATGAAAGCAAGCCTTTAAAAGTAGCAGACAAAAAATTGGATGAATGGAACACGTTCCGAATCATTATGAAAGCTGATCGCGTGACCGTTTATTTGAATGGCGAGCTGGTTACTGATAATGTGATCCTGGAAAATTACTGGGACAGAAAGATGCCGATCTTTGCAGAAGAACAGATCGAGCTGCAGGCCCATGGGTCGCCGGTTGCTTATCGTAATATTTACATCAAGGAATTACCTCGTGCAAAGCCATTTGAGCTTAGTAAAAAGGAACAGAAAGAAGGCTTCAAGGTGTTGTTTGATGGAACCAATATGTTTAACTGGATGGGGAATACCAGAGATTATATCACCGAAAACGGTAATATGGCTGTTCGTCCGAAGCCTGAAAAAAGCACCCTTGGTAATAATTTATTTACCAAAGAAGAATTTAGTGACTTTATTTTCCGTTTTGAGTTTCAACTGACAACGGGTGCGAATAATGGTCTGGGTATCAGATCGCCAATAACTGGCGATGTAGCTTATCAAGGAATGGAATTACAAATACTGGATAATGATGCACCTGAGTATAAGGATCTGAAAGTATATCAATATCATGGATCTGTTTATGGTACCATTCCTGCAAAAAGAGGCTCGCTTAAGCCTGTTGGCGAATGGAATTATCAGGAAGTGATTGTGCAGGGACCAAAGATCAAAGTTATTTTAAATGGTACCGTGATACTTGATGGGGATATTACAGAAGCCAGGAAGAATGGTGCTGCCGACGGACAGAAACACCCGGGATTACAAAGAGATGGCGGACATATCGGATTTCTGGGACATGGTTCAGAGTTACAGTTTAGAAACATTAGGATCAAAGATTTAAGCACGAAATAAGTATAATTTTTGATATGGTATTTGGAATGAGCAAGAAGCTTTGGATCTAATAACACCTTTCTCAGATCTCATATCTAACATCTAATATCTCACATCTCACATCTAAATTTATATGAAATTGAATTCAAATCGGAGAGAATTTATCAAGAAAACTAGCATTGCCGGGATGGGAATGTTAATGTTTCCTGACATGCTACGCAAAGTAGCTGCGAGTGATCGCTTGCGCGTTGCCCATATTGGCTTGGGTGGAATGGGCAATGCACATATGAAGTGGTTTGCAGCAATTCCTGAAGTTGAAATAGTGGCCTTATGCGACGTGGATCAGCTTCATCTCGATTCCACAATGAAAACCCTAGACAAACTTCGTCCCGGGCATAAAGCACAGGCTTATAAAGATTTCAGGCATATACTTGATCGCAAGGATATTGATGCGATAAGCTGTGCCACACCAGATCATTGGCATAGTCAAGTTGCTACTCTTGCGTTTAAGGCTGGTAAAGATGTATATTGTGAAAAGCCTTTGTCTCATGATGTTCGGGGAGGGCAGGAGATGCTTAAGAATCTAAATCGGTACGATAGGGTTTTTCAATTGGGTACCCAGATTCATGCGGGTGATAATTATCATCGTGTTGTTGAGCTGGTTCGTTCGGGTATCTTGGGTAAAGTTCATACGGTGCGCTTATGGAAATCTGGTTTTCCTCCTGATTTTGGTCCGGCAGCATATCAGCCGGCACCAAAGAATTTGGATTGGGATATGTGGCTTGGCCCAGCTCCATTATCAGAGTATGATCCACAGCGTTGTCATTTTAACTGGCGCTATTTCTCTGATTATGGCGGTGGCGTTTTTGGCGATTTCTGGTCACATATTGCCGACGTAGCCTATTGGGCTCTACAACCTAAAGGATTGAAAAGTATCAATGCCAGAGGCGAACAAAATACAGGAATTTCTAATGTTCAGCGTTGGATTGATGTGGACTATGAATACCAAGATTTGAATATTTTCTGGACTAGTCAAGCACCCAATGTGCCTGGAGCGGCCAGCCGAGGTAATATCGGTGCTTATTTTGAAGGCGAAAAAGGAACGTTGATTTGCGATTATAATACACATGAGGTTAGAATAGGCGGCGAGCTAATGCTTGATTTAACTAAAGTTCCGATCACCGTTGAGCGTTCGCCAGGTCATCAGCAGAATTTTGTGAATGCAGTTAAATCACGTACACAACCAGAATCTAATTTGGAATATGCCCGCAAACTTACGCTGCCTATGCATTTAGGACTTATCTCCTATAAAGTGGGTAGAAAGCTTGAATGGAGTGAAAATAGAGAGAAATTTAAAGGGGATCGCGAAGCAAACAGCTTATTGTCAATAGAAAGGCGGAAGGAATGGGATTTGACGTAATGAATTATTGATTTACAGAACATTAAAATTTATTAGAAGAAATTTATTTAAAATTTAGGGGATTATTATAATCAGAAATTATAGTTCATATACTAATCCATCCCCCACTTTCAGAACTTTTAAAAATTCCTTCAATCACCAGCATATTATGAAGTGCATCTTCAAGCGGTGTAGGAACCGCTGTGTTATCCAAAATCGCCTTTGAGAAGAGATCACCCTGAATGGTGTATTGGTCGCAAATTTCGAAGGTAATTTCCTCCGTTTTCTCTGGGTTATGAAGCCACAATTTAGTGGGTTTATCTGGCGGGGCATTAAATGGAATCTCAAGTTCTATCCCACCTTTATCACCAAAAATATTGACCCTTTGAAAAGGCGTTACCTGGGTAGAACAGGTAAATGTTGAAATCCCACTTGAAAAATCAAGTATTCCAGAAGCCATCCGATCTGTTTTAAATATCGGATCAAACTCAACAAATCCATTTACTCGTTTGGGCTCTTTACCAAAAATAAACCGCGACAAGGAAATGCAATAGCAGCCAATATCCATCAGGCCACCCCCTCCAAAATCCGGATTATGACGAATATTAGTTGGATCTGTATTGTGGTACGAAAAGAATGACTGGATAGATTTAAGTGTTCCGATTTGTCCATTTTCAACCAGTTCTTTAGCTTTTTGCCATTGAGGATGATGACGGTACATAAACGCTTCCATTATTTTTAGCTGGGGTTTTCCTTTCGAAATCTGTATTAAGCTTTCAGCCTGTTTACTAGAAAGGCCCACAGGTTTCTCTAGTAGTACATGTTTTCCGGCCTCCATGGCCTTGATAGCCCATTCTACATGCAAATGGTTGGGTAAAGGAATATACACTGCATCTACCTTAGGGTCAGACAGGAGCTCTTGGTAGGAACCATAAGCTGTTGGAATTCCAAGTGAATCTGCTACTTTTTTTGCCTCATTCAAACCCCTAGAGGCTATCGCAGTAATTTCGCAGTATTTTCCCTGTTGCATAGCGGGAATAACTTTTACTACTCCTATTTTGGCGGTGCTAAGTACCCCCCAGCGAATTTTAGATTTCAATTACGAATTATTAGATTTCAATTACGAAATACGAATTACGAAATACGAATTTTCAATTACGAATTACGGTCCATTTTTAGCTTTTCTCAGCGTCTAATTTCACAACTTTCTTAGGTTCACGGAAGAAAACAACAAATATCACAAGTACAGCAACAGAGCCCCAAGCAGGATAAATCCAGATGCCTTGCCAATCATGTGCAATTGTTCCACTAGCATTTTCTAGCGTATAAGCTGCCTGCGAAATGCCTGCCAAATTTGTCCCTACAAATGCACCAACTCCCCAAAGTATAAATGCAATCAATCCCTGAGCAGCACCTCTGATCCGCTCATTGGCTTCGCCATCTACATATAACTGTCCGGCAATGAACAGGAAGTCGTAGCAGACGCCATGAAGCAGAATTGCTGTGAATATAAATGTTGTCTGCATATTTCCAGCGTCAACACTTCCTGCCAGAAAGAAGTAACGTGCAGCCCAGGCTAAAATTCCGATGAAGATTGTCTTCTTATATCCAAGAGTGCTAAGTAGGATTGGCAATAAAATCAGGAATATTATATCTGAAACCTGTGCCAGCGACATTTTTGCTGCCGAATTGGTCCAGCCTAGTTCGGTAACGTAGAGGTTCATGTTTACGAAGTAGAAATAAAGCGGAATGCAAATCAGGAACATACATGCAATAAAGATGGCAAATGATGGTTTTTTCAATAAAGCTAGGGCATCTAATCCCAGAATCTCTCCCAGACTCACATCTTTTCCGGTTTTCATCGGAGGAGTATGGGGCAAAGTAAGACTAAAAAGTCCGAATAGTATTGATATTGTTCCTGCAACATAAAACTGTATGGCAGAAAGTTCTCCATGAAATACAAAGCTGAGCATTAATCCTGCAGCAATCCATCCTACTGCTGAGAGTGTTTTCACTAATGGGAAATCACGTTTTGGGTTTTCAAGATGGTGCAATGAGACTGAATTTCCAAGTGCCAAAGTAGGCACATAGGTACAGCAATATAGTATCAGCATTGGGTAGAAGCCTCCGAATGTAGTCATTTCAGGAAGCAGAAATAAAAGTAATCCGCCAAAAATACCTAGAAAAGCCAATATCTTTTCAGATGCAAAATACCGATCGGCGATCAAGCCAACAAAGAAAGGTGCGATCATGGCTCCGATTGCAAAGGCGCCATAGGCTAGTCCGATTTGCTCCCCGCTAAACTGTAGTGTTTTGCTTAGATAGCTTGCCATACTTACATACCATGATCCCCAAATTAGATATTGAAGAAACATGAAGATTGATAATTTGATTCTTATTTGTTTTTGCATGATAGTTTGTTTACCTAGGTATTTTAAGTGTATTATTCAATTAGAAATAAATAGTTACAATATCTTTATTTAGCTACCTAAAAATAACATTTTTCATTTAAATAATGCATTATAAGTTCTGTCAGGTATACTTAATTTTAATTAGGTATAATTTAGGTAAAACAATAGTCTTTTTCTACATCAAGAATTTTAATAATAAAGTATTATACCCATGACTATGTTTCAAAACTATCTAGCTTGAGGCCATTTTCCTGCTACTTTTGTTTACATTCATGATACTATTTTCTATAAATCAATTTTTATTGGCTTTTTATTTTATATTAGGTTAGGTAAATAATATGATTTTATCATGAAAGCTTTACAATACCATATCCCGCTTGAATTAGATAAATCTTTCATAATATTTAAGGAAGAAGGCCCGTATTTCCCTTGTCCATGGCATTATCACTCTGAGTTTGAATTAGTGTTAGTCAATAAAAGTACGGGTATGCGACAAGTTGGGGATCATATCGGTTATTTTATGGAGGGCGACCTGGTATTAATGGGTCCTTCACTTCCGCATATCTGGACAAATGATCCTCAATATTTTAAGGGTAAGAAAAATCTAACTGCCGAAGCAACTGTGATTCATTTTGTTGAAAATTTCTTAGGAACCTGTTTTTTTAACCTCCCCGAGATGGAACCTGTTAACAATCTTTTGAAACTATCCAAACATGGAATTGTAATTAAAGGTAATACACGGAATAAAATTGCTGCTTTAATGCATGAAATGCAGGGAATGAGTGGAATTCAACGACTTGCTTCCTTATTGTCAATCTTTGATATCCTTTGTGCTAATAATGAATATGAACTTCTTGCAAGTCCGGGCTACTTAAAACAAGGGTTATTAGATTGTTCAGATAAATTTAGTAAGGTTAATGCCTACATCCTGCGAAATTTTGATCGCGATATAACCCTTAATGAGGTTGCATCTGTTGCGAATATGGCAGTCAGTACTTTTTGCAATTATTTTAAAGAACATTATAGGATTACATTTGTTGTGTATTTGAATAAGGTAAGAGTTGGCCATGCATGTAAGTTATTAGGTGAGCAGGAAGAGTATGTAGTTGAAATTGCATATAAATGCGGGTTTAATAATCTGGCAAATTTTAATAGACAATTCAGGAAGATTAAAAATATGACACCAAGTGAATACCGGAAAACATCAAATATCAATGTCCCTCAAGTGGGTAGTAGTGGAAAATGGGTCGTGATTTCAAATAAAACTTCAGCTGAAATGGCCTAATGTCTAAATACACCTTTTATGTTCCGGTGCTTGGTGGTACCCACCAAGCAATTATAATTTCATTCCGCTCATAGCCTCGGGGGCCTAGTTCTTTTTCTGTAGCAAAAAAGAACCAAAATGCTACCGCTGCGCCTGCTGCTATAAAAGGTTCTGCGAGGGCTAGGTCAGTAATTACCGCACCAGTCAAGGCGGAAGAGAGGTGAACGGAGGTTCAGTAAATGAATGATTTGCTTAAGATTGATATAAATTCTCCTGTGCCTGGATTTAGCTACCAACCTTAGATGAATAATAATTGTAAACATTGTTTTCAAAAAAACCAAAAATTTCACGTTTAATAGTCTCATTTGAGCACTTTTTATATCTTTACTGTTCCTAACAATAATATAATATTCCATGACCAATGTTCTGATTATCTATACCGGGGGAACAATCGGTATGATTAATGATCCAAAATCGGGGGTACTTGTACCTTTCAATTTTGAGCAGATCACAGATCATGTTCCTGAGCTTAAGAGGCTGAAATATCAGTTTAAAGTCCATTCATTTGATCCGCTGATCGATTCTTCCAATATGAGCCCCGAGGTTTATAAAGAACTTGCTCAACTAATCAAAAAGGAATATGATCAGTACGATGGGTTTGTTGTGCTGCACGGTTCAGACACCATGTCGTACACTGCATCGGCATTGAGTTTTATGATTGAAAATTTAGGTAAACCGGTAATTTTTACGGGTTCGCAGCTCCCTGTCAATGGAATTCGTACAGATGCCAAAGAAAATCTGATTACGGCCCTGGAAATCGCAGCAGAAAAACGGAAAGGAAAATCCATGGTTCCCGAAGTTTGTATCTATTTTGATTATAAACTGTTCAGAGCTAACCGATCTTTTAAATATAATTCAGAGAAGTTTGAAGCCTTCAGGTCACCTAACTACCCCATTCTTGCCGAAGCGGGTGTTTATCTGAAGTTCAATAAGAATGTCATCCTGAAACCAAGTGTAGAACCGGTCAAATTTCATACTAAATTGGATAGTGCGATTGGAATCTTGAAATTATATCCAGGGATTAGTCCGGCAATAGTGAAGTCTGTCCTTTCAGCAGAATGTAAGGCAGTAATCATGGAAACCTTTGGCTCAGGCAATACATCCACTCAAAAATGGTTTCTTGATCTGTTGAAGCAAGCCATAGATGGAGGTAAGCTGATCCTAAACATCTCGCAGTGCAAGGTAGGAACTGTAGAGCTTGGACGCTACGAAACCAGTAGAGAACTTCTCAAAATGGGTGTGGTAAGTGGTTTTGACATGACTTTTGAGGCTGCTGTTACCAAGCTGATGTACCTTTTGGGTAATGTAAGAAGTAATAAAAAAATTGCTGAATACCTTGAAACTGATCTGCGCGGGGAGTTAACTGTATATTAGAAAAACACTTAATCGTTTCTAAATAAAAACAATTTCACCCGAATGATTTTGAAAATGAACGATATCTTTCATGCTATCCTTCACATTTCTTATTCTTTATTTATTTATCACACTTTACACGGGTAAAATATTGCAAAATTTTTAATAGGTTTAGTCATTCAATCTATTAAGCATATGAAAACTCCTGATTATATAGTCTTTCTTATTTATTTCATTATTGTAAGTACCTATGGCTGGTACGTGTACAAGAAAAAGAAGCATGAAGATTCTAAAGATTATTTTCTTGCCAAAGACTCGCTCACCTGGTGGGCAATTGGTGCATCATTGATCGCATCTAATATCTCAGCCGAACAATTCATTGGGATGAGCGGCTCCGGGTTTACCATGGGGCTTGCCATAGCGGCCTATGAATGGCTTGCGGCAATAACTCTGCTCATTGTAGCGGTATTTTTCATTCCTATCTATCTCAAGAATAAGATTTATACCATGCCTCAGTTCCTTAAAACGAGGTATAACGATACGGTGGCTATGATCATGGCGGTATTTTGGCTGCTCTTATATGTGGTTGTCAATCTTACCTCGATACTCTTTCTTGGGGCGCTGGCAATCAGCAGTATCTCTGGGCTTGATTTTGGACTTTGTATGATTGCTCTGGCAGTATTTGCGGTGATTATTACCCTTGGTGGGATGAATGTGATTGGCTATACCGACGTAATCCAGGTTGTGTTTTTGATACTTGGAGGATTGGTCACCACCTATCTTGCACTTGATATGGTGGCTGAGCATTATGGTTCATCTGGCGCATTGAACGGTTTCAACCTGATGACCGAGAATTCTGCAGATCATTTTAAAATGATATTTAAGAAAGATGATCCTTATTACATGGATCTTCCAGGCCTTGCCATATTAGTTGGCGGTATGTGGATCGTAAACCTGAACTACTGGGGTTGTAATCAATACATCACACAAAGAGCGCTTGGAGCAAATTTGCAAACAGCCAGAAGTGGAATTCTTTTTGCTGCTTTCCTGAAATTATTGATGCCTGTCATTGTTGTTTTACCTGGTATTGCAGCCTTTGTTCTTTATAAAGAAGGCGTTTTTACTACTGAAATGACATTGAATGGTGAAGTAGTTGGCGATCGTGCCTACCCGGTGCTATTAAACCTGCTTCCTGTGGGATTAAAAGGGCTTTCTTTCGCTGCATTGACAGCCGCTGTGGTGGCATCGCTTGCGGGTAAAGCAAATAGTATTGCTACCATTTTTACACTTGATATCTATAAGAAAAAAATCAATCCTTCTGCTGGAGAGCAAAAGCAAGTTCAGGTAGGACGCTGGGTTATTGTGATCTCTATGATCATGGCAGTGGCCATTGCCCCCTACCTTGGAATTGATAAAAAAGGCGGATTCCAGTACATTCAGGAATATACCGGATTTGTTTCTCCCGGAATTTTTGCTATGTTCATTTTAGGTTTTTTCTGGAAAAAAACCACTTCCAATGCAGCACTTTTTGCAACTATCGGAGGTTTTATTTTATCGGTATTGTTTAAGATATCACCTAATTATTTAGATCTGGAATTCCTTTATGCTTCAGGCTACGCAATTCCTAATGCTCAAGGGGTCTTCGAAATTCCTTTCATTGACCGTATGGGTTTTGTTTTTGTAATCTGTGTGGTCTTTATGTACATTATTAGCATGTACGAAAACAGGAATGGAGTAATAACAGAAGGACTGGAAATTGATAAGAGTATGTTCCGCCCTACAGCAGCATTTACAGTTGGAGCATTGATCGTGATTGGCTTTGTTGTAGCCATTTACGCTATTTATTGGTAATAATCTTATGATTCTTGACACCATTGAACAGGTAAAGATATACCTGAACCAAGAAGGACTTGTAAGTCCGGAAGTCAGTGTCCATGTTGAATATTTATCGGGCGGGGTGTCCTGCCGGGTTTGGAAGATCGTACAAAATAATCATCGCTGGGTAATCAAGCAGGCCCTTGAAAAACTAGATGTTCAAGCAGATTGGTTTTCAGATGTAGAGCGAATTCACAGGGAACATCGGGTGATGAAGCAGATCGAATTCATTGTTCCTGATTCAAATGTTCCCAAGGTATTGCATGTTGATTATACCAATCATGTGTATATGATGACCTGCGCCGAAGAGGGTGTTGAAACCTGGAAGGATCTGTTGATGCACGGAGTTTTTAATGTCAGTACTGCAAAAAGTGCAGCTAGTATATTGAGCCAGATCCATTCGCAGAGTTATAAAATTGATGAGAAACAAAAAATAGAATTTAGCGATCAGAAATATTTTAATCAGCTTAGAATTGACCCTTTTCATCGCTTCTTGATTCAAAAATATCCAGAACTTACAGCAAACATCACTAAACTAATTGATGAGCTCAGCCTGCAAAGAACCTGTTTGGTACATGGTGATTTCTCACCCAAAAACATGTTGGTTCAAAAGAATGGCGAAATTGTACTGATCGATTTTGAAGTGGCGCATTGGGGAAATCCGGTGTTTGATCTGGCCTATTGTCTTGGGCACTTGATGCTTAAAGCCTGGCATCTTAAAAAATATGAAGAGCTTTTAAGTTTGATTAGCACTTTTCTTGATTCGTATAAAGGGATGGTTTTTAATCTTTTGCCACATCTGGGGCTGATGTTGCTCGCCAGAATGGATGGTAAATCGCCGGTAAATTATATTCAGGATGAGAGTTTGAAGCAGATCATCCGTTTGGTAGCCATAAACTGGATCACAAATACATCAGCTGAACCCAATGTTTTGGAGGCTATTGAACAGCAATTTCAATCCATTTCTAAAGTATAATTTTAATGAATAAGGAATCTTCAAGGGTTCAGGAATATAAAAAGCATGTCTAAAATTAAAGATCTAAGAGCAAGAGAAATATTTGATTCACGCGGTAATCCTACGGTAGAGTTGGATGTTATTCTGGAATCTGGGATATCAGGTAGGATGATGGTTCCGTCGGGTGCTTCAACCGGACAGTTTGAGGCGTTTGAATTGCGCGATGGTGGAAGTAGGCACAGAGGCAAAGGAGTAACAAAGGCAGTTGAAAATGCCAATACCATCATCAGATCAGCGCTTATCGGGCAAGATATTGAAGATCAGGCACATCTGGATAATCTGATGATTGCCCTGGATGGCACTCCTGAAAAATCGAATTTGGGCGCCAATGCACTATTAGGCGCCTCTTTTGCCTGCGTCCATGCCGCTGCCAATGAGGCCGGTCTGCCATTATTCAGGCATCTGGCCAAAAATTATCTCCCTGTAGGAGAGGCGCTTTCTATTCCAGTTCCCATGGTTAACATCATCAGCGGTGGATTGCATGCCGGTAAAAATATCGATCTGCAGGATTTTTTAATTATTCCGGTATCACCAACCTCCTACCCAGAAGCGTTAGAAATGATCTATAATGTGTATTGGAAAACCAGAGAAGTACTGATTAAAAAAGGACATAATGCCTACCTGCTGGCCGATGAAGGCGGTTTTGGGCCACAGCTTTCATCAAATGAAGAAGCGCTGGAGGTTTTGTCGGAAGTATTCCATCAATGTGGCTATAAACCCCATACTGATGTGGCCATTGCTCTGGATGTTGCCTCTTCTCATTTTTATGATCCCAAAAATAATAGCTACCGACTTAATTCCGAGGACCGCTCGTTGAGCTCCCTAGAAATGATTGATATGCTTGAAAAATGGACAAAAGAGCACCCAGTTATTTCTATTGAGGATGGTCTGGCAGAGAATGATTGGGAAGGATGGACGGCATTGACACAAAGGCTGGGTAAACATATACAGTTGATTGGAGACGATTTGTTCACAACTAATCCTGGCCGTTTACAAAAAGGATTTGATCTGAAGGCGGGCAATTCAATTCTTGTAAAAATGAATCAGATAGGTACACTGACCGAAACCGTATTTACCTTGAACATGGCTAAGAATGCGGGTTTTAAAACAATTGTATCTGCCAGATCAGGCGAAACCGAGGATGCTACGCTTTCTGATCTTGCGGTTGGGCTGAATGGTGGACAAATAAAGATCGGATCGGTAGCAGGATCTTCCAGACTTGCCAAGTATAACCAGCTCCTCAGGATCAATGAACAGCTTGGAGGAAAATACATAGGCAGTTCTGTTTTTGATTTTTAATAATAAATAATTAATTTACCTTAATATGGAACGTAGAAAATTTATTACCCTAGGAGCGGCTGCCGGTATTGCTGCTGCTGCTTTACCCGCAATTGTACATGCCGAAATTCCAGCAATTGATAAAAAGGAGAAAAGGTATCAAAAAGGAATTAGTCCTTGGCCAGTTTGCCTGGATACCGCCACCATCAGGCCTGCTTCATTAAAAGATAAGGTTAAAATTGCTGCCAAAGCTGGTTTTGACGCTATTGAACCTTGGGATAGTGAATTGCAGAAGTTTGAAGCAGAGGGCGGTAATCTAAAAGATCTGGGAAAAGAAATTAAAGATCTGGGTCTGTTTGTTCCCAGTGTGATTGGGCTTTGGAATGCTTTGCCTCCTACCAAAGAGTTATGGGATGCTTCTCTTAAAGATACCCGTAACCGGATGCGTATGGCGGCTGCTATTGGATCAGAGCATATCCAAACCATACCCAATACAATAGGTGAAAACTACAGTCAGAAGTGGGTTGCAGATCGTTACAGAGACATCTTAGAAATAGGGATAAACGAATTTAATATTCTCCCTGCGCTGGTATTTGTTAAATACTTTCCTGTTAAAACGTTAGGGCAGGCTACTGGTATAGCCATGGATGCTAATCATCCGCGTGCTATGATCATTCCCGATGTTTATCACATGTATATTAGTGAGGGCGGTTTTGAAGCAATCAAAATGCTAAGAGGAGATTCAATTGCTATTTTTCAGTTCAACGATGCTCCGGCTTCGCCTGCTTTGGCACAGCTTAAAGATGAGCATCGGGTTTACCCAGGCGATGGCATTTTGCCATTGGAACAGATTTTTAAAGACCTTAAGGGGACTGGTTTCAAAGGATGTATTTCATTAGAAATGTATAATCCGGTGTACTGGAAAGGCGACCTGCAAAATGTAGCCGAAACCGGCCTTAGAAAAACACTGGAAGTTTTGAAGAAAGCTGGGGTTTAAGAGACAGGTTCAAAAAACCGGATAGTAAATCCAATTTTTTATCCGGCATGCTGTCGTCCGCTGGCCCAAAGTGCTCCATTGGAGAGTGGGTAAGGGGGGTAGTTTTTAGCAATCAATTAATTGCAGACTGTCCTATATCAGAACAATACAAGGGTATTAATTTATGGATGTCAAATTTACCATTCCTGTGCAATGTATTTGCACTGGATAGCTGTAATTTGTGTTTAAAAAGCAAGGCCCGGGTTTAAGACAGTAAATCTTTAACCCGGGCCTCTTATATAGTATTAATTTTTAATCTACGTAAGCAATACAATCTACCTGTACCAGAATACCATCGCGACCCATTTGATCGACGCCGCTGCCAGTATAGGAACGTACCGGCGCAGGATCAGGAAAAAATCCGCGGTAACCTTCATTCAGTAAGGCAATATTTTTGTTGGGTTCGGCAACAGTCATATGTACTTTTAATACATTGGCCATGGATGAACCTGCATCTTCCAGCACCTCCTTCATGGTTGTTAAAGCACTTTGAATTTGCACTTTAATATCGCCTGGTTCAGCCCTCCGTTCGGCATACCAACCTCCAATGCCCGATACAAATAATAAGTGGCCTGAGCGGATACATCCTGAAAGAATTGCTGCAGGTGGAGCAGGTTTTGTCCCACCAGCAGGAGCTGCAACCGTAGGATTGGTGTTACCACCACTATTACTTTTGCGGATCACTTGTTTTTTAGGCGTCCATGGATCTTTTTTAGATTTTTTCTGAGCATTAGCTTCGGTAGGGATTGCTGCTGCGGCTCCCGCTAGCGGAAGGAGTGAAAGGCTTTTTAATACATTTCTACGATTCATATGATATATTTTCTAGGTTCTTGTTAAAATTAAGATTGGTTTTTTAATCTACGTAGGCAATACAACTGACCTGGCAGAGGATGCCATCTCTACCCATTTGACTTGTTTTGGATCCGCTATAGGAGCGTACAGGCGGATTTTCGGGAAAGAATTCACTGTAGGCTTCATTCAATGCCGGGATATTTTTGTTGGGGTCGGCCACGGTCATTTGAATTTTCAGGACATTTGACATGGAAGAGCCAGCGCCTTCCAGAATTCCTATCATGGTGCTTAAAACACTTCTAATCTGGACTTTAATATCTCCAGGTTCAGCCCTCTGGTTGGCGTACCAGCCACCAATACCTCCGATAAATAGCAAGTGCCCTGAGCGAAGGCAGGATCCGGCGGGAGTTTTAATGAGTTCTTTCTTTGGCAGCCATTCATCAGCTGTCGGCTTTTCGGCTTCTGCTTTTTCCGTAAGTTCCTGATTAGCAATGGCATTAACTGCAACTCCTGCTAAAGGCAAAATGCTTAGGCCTTTAAGTATTTCTCTTCGTTTCATTGTTAATGTTGTTATATCTAAATATATATAATTGTAGGGAATAAATATGGCCCCTGCAGATCATTTTAATTCAGGAATTACTATCCTGAGCTTTTTGGCTAAAATAATTACCTCCTTCATAATGGTAGGTTCAATGGATTCTTTCCATTTTGCAGGCATTCCAAAGGCCATTTGTGAAGTATGACCTTCATAACCGCCCTCCCGTATTATTTCTGCCGTCGGAATATAAGCCATTACATCGTTCGAGTATCCCATAACAAACAAATTAGGGCCAAAGATCTTTTTAAGGTTGATGGCATAATCTATAACCGGCTCACCACCCAAAGCCACCAGCGACTGATTTCCTAGTTGCCAGAACTGTACAGGATAGGGGTAAGTGCTAATAAAAGTATTACCCTGATCTGCTTTTTTGATCATATTCAGTGCCCAGTTCTTGATATAGCCAGTCTCTTTTGATGCGATAGCTAACAGTTCTACTTTGTTAGGGGCTTTTTCAAGTTCAATACTCACTTCTGAATAGGCGGTGCTTAATTGGGGTTCTAGAATTTTCATCTCACCTTCCAAAACGGCATCTACAGCAAGAGCAAGTTCCTTTCCATAGTGTGTGGCTAAGGGAACAGTTTTTCTGGGCAATGCATTTTGGTTTCCACCGCAGCCCTGAAAAAACATCGCTGTGGTACCGGGATGTTCTTTTTCTAGAGCAATCTGTGCATAACCGGCATAATCTCCCGACCATTCATTGCCATGTAACACGGTATTGTGGCAAGCATATCCAAATACTAAAGCAATAATCTTTCCTTTTTTGTCGCTTAGTTTAATAACCGGCACAGCGTAATCGCTCGGGCCTTTTAGATCTGTTTGAGCGTTAATAGTGCTTTCAATATTATTTCGTCTGTTAACCGCAAATCGGGTAATACCGTTTTGCGAAGAAATATCCACAGGTTTCATGGAAGCCAATGCTTTTCTGACCACAGATTCAATCTTTATTTCTAAGGTTTTGGTATAGCTTGTTATTTTTAATTTTTGCTCATCGTTAAGCGGATACAGATCCCAAAGGGCATCAACCAATACCGGACCAGAATGCGTATGTGAGGTGTTGAAAATAATCTGACTTCTTGATAATTTAAATTTTCTTTCTATTCGGTTCCTGATCGAATCAGAAATGCTTTTTGGAATGCCCGAGAGATCAGATGTGAGGAGTACTGCCTGTTTTCCCGAAGCATCTTCAATAGCCAGGGCTTTAACCCAAAGGTCATGAAGTTTACCGCTGGCAGGGCTTGTACGATGGGCAAACCCGGCCATCCAAATAGATTGTTCGGGTGTGATGATCACACTGGCAACACCGGCTTTCCAGGTTAGCTCCTCATTATTCTTCTCTGCACTTGCGGGATTGGATAAAATGAATAAAGAAAAAATGACTATGGAAGATAAAAAATGTTTCATTATATGATTTTAAATAAAATTATAGTTGAACAATTTCAATTGTAATTTAAGTTATTTTTTAATTTGGTATAGCCTCATTTCTAAACTAATGTTTAATGCCTAGTTTATGACTGTATCCC
>CAMDQV010000013.1 GCA_945906015.1 Pedobacter schmidteae
TACTCTTCCTAAAATAGGGGCCAAATGATCAGTTCAGGATATCCTCAATATCTTTTACAGTTAATGATTTAACGAAACTTTCTTCAGTTGTGATCAATGATTCAGCAACCTTACGTTTTCTGTTTTGCAAGGCAAGAATTTTTTCTTCAACCGTATCCTTAGTTATAAATTTATAGATAAAAACATTTTTGTTTTGTCCTATTCGGTGGGTTCTATCTATTGCTTGTTGCTCAACTGCTGGATTCCACCATGGATCCAGTATGAAAACATAATCTGCTTCTGTAAGGTTTAATCCAACTCCCCCTGCCTTGATAGAGATTAGGAAGAGCTTGATATCTTTATTTGACTGAAATTCTTTAACAACTTCTCCACGTTTAGCTGTCGCCCCGTCTAAATAGGCATAAGGAGTTTTTTCTGCATTAAAGTACTTCCGGTAAATATCAAGGTGCCTGACGAATTGTGAAAATACAAGAACCTTATGCCCTCTTGATAGTACATTTTCGAGTGTATGAATGACGTTCTCGAATTTACCAGAATCACCTGTATAATCTTCATCAATCATTCCCGGGTGATTAGCGATCTGCCTTAGCTTGGTTAATCCCTGTAATACCTGGACTTGTGATTTTTTAAAGCCTCCATGCTCAAGGTTCAGAAGTAATTCATTACGATATTCTGATTTTATCTCTTCGTAGTATTCTTTCTGTTCCTCACTCATTTGGCAATAAAATAAATTTTCTGTTTTTGGAGGCAACTCTGTGGCAACCTGAGTTTTAGTTCTCCTTAATACAAATGGTTTTATTAATGCCTGAAGCTTTGAAGCTTTTTCTTCATCCTTTTTCTTTTCAATTGGGATTACAAATTCAGTATAAAAAAGGCTTTGACTGCCTAATAAACCTGGGTTAATAAATGACATCTGTGTCCAAAGGTCATTCACAGTATTTTCAACCGGAGTGCCACTCAGAATAAGCTTATGTTTTGATTTTAAAGTTTTTACTGATTTAAATGATTTCGATGCAGGATTCTTGATGTTCTGACTTTCATCAAGAATAATATACTCATAGAAAAACGTTTTTAATAGCTCAATATCAACCCTAGTAATACCATAAGTAGTAATCACCACATCGTAATTCGAAAATATTTCGATGTCTTTATTTCTAAAGGTTCCGGTATGTGCGTGAATGTTAAGTTTAGGTGCAAATTTTTTAGCCTCATTCATCCAGTTATAAACTAATGAAGTTGGCATGATAATCAGAGATGTAGTATGTACGCCAATTTCCTGGTTATCTTCCTTAACCTTTTGCAGCAATGCAAGGGTTTGAACCGTCTTGCCAAGACCCATATCGTCTGCCAAGCAGCCGCCGAAATTATATTTTCTTAGAAAATGAAACCAGTCATAGCCAGCTTTTTGGTATGGCCTTAATATTCCATGGAAAGCTTTCGGGATATCAATTTCTTCTATTTCTTCAAAATTAGCGAGCTTTTTAAGCTTTCTGTCCATACTTACAATCGCCAGCTCACTAGTACTGAAATCATTAATAAGGCCAATATGGTGTTTTTTAAGTTTCAGCTGCTTGCTACCTTCCGAAAATTGAAGCAGATTGCTGTATTGCGCAAACCATTGTTCAGGTATGACTGCAATTTGGCCTGATGGGAGTTTAAATTCGCGTATCTTATTGAGAATATGATTTTTGAGATCTACAAATGGAATCTGATACGGTCCGAAATGAACAACTGCATGAATGTCAAACCAATCATTATTTTCTCTGATTTCTAGATCAACTTTACTTCGACCAATTACATATTGCTTGTTTCCTTGGGTTTGTTCAAACAAAAACCCATTGATTTCTAGGTCATCGTGATGCTCATTTAGCCAGTTGATAATGTTAAAATGAGAATTCTCTGAATCCTTATCCCAGTTTACAGGATTGTAAACATTCATAGAAATCGATCCTGAAGAGCTTAAGCCAAGCTCCTGCAATACATTGATCTTATTTTTTTCCCAGCTTAGAGAGCGCTTTATTCGGTGAAAAATATAGTCATTGTCGCGCTTCTCTGTTCGCACAGTAACCCTTCTGTCACTTCCGGATGGGAATATATAATCACCATATTTAAAATATAATTGCAATTGAGGTGCCTCACTGTATGAATGTAGTAATTTCAAAACAGGTATAGCTTCAAATTTCTCTGTCCTGATTTCAAACCCCTCCGCATAAACGGCATGTTTTTCAATTAGCGGGGCAACAAATTTTTCGAAATATGTTTTCTCAGAAGATTTTGGTATTGATATAAAGCGTTTATTAAGAAAGGGTTGTAATTTTTTTCCTTCTACATCTTCCTCAAAATAGTAAAGAACTTCATCAAGTAATAACCAGGCGGGCTGATTACAAATAATTTGCGCCTCTTTAAACATAAATTCAATTCGCTGTCCCTGAAATTTGATGGTTGGAAAATATCGTGTTTCTATCAGATTACGTCTAAAATGAAATAATACCGATGATGGCTCAGTCGCAATACAAAGCTTTTTTTCTACTGGCCAGCCTTCTTTACTCATCAGGTACAGGTCTTTGTTACCAATAAGTTTTAAGGCCTCAACTATTTTCCTTTCAATTTTGGGTCTTAACGTTTCGTAAATATTTTTATTAAATATGGTCCTAAAATATTCAACAGGCCTGATGGCCTTTTTATGATACCGCTTGATAATGTATCCCTGTTCAGTTTCCTCCAGAAGTTTTATTAGCTTGAAGTCTGTTTCATTTAATATGGAGGAAAACTCTAGCGCAGTTGTGCTGAAAAGCCTTTGATAAGTAAGAGAGAATCCCTTATCTGAATTTAATTGTACAACATGAGGTTCGATCAAAAAACCTAAAAACTCATGTTTACAGACTGAATATACAATTTTACATGGCTTTTCGCTATCTACTCTTAACATTGGGATTTAGAAAAAATATTGGCAAGCTCACCAATAAAAAATTCTAAATCTAAACAGAATTTTCTTGTTTTAGGGGTCACTTAAAAAAAATGTTATTTTTTGATATAAAGTACACTTACAATAAAAAAATAACAATAAAATATAGCTTTGCTATCGTTTTTTTGTCGATTTCGGAATGATCGCAGAGTAATTAAACGTTCTGTAATCTTAAAATGATTTTTTTACAGACTTAAAGGCTTATTGAACCCTCAAATACAAATGTTGCCGGACCTTCCAAGAATACATTATTGAATGTATTTCCATCATAATTGAAATTTACATTCAAGTTCCCTCCGTGTACTTTGATTGAATTTTTAATCCGGCCAGTTAAACCTTTTTTCTTTGCCATGGCCATGCTCACGGCAGTTACTCCGGTTCCACAGGCGAATGTTTCATTTTCAACGCCTCTTTCGTAGGTTCTTACATAATAATGGTCGCCAAGGTCCTCAACGAAATTTACATTGATACCCTTTACATTGTAGGTTTCATTATATCTGATACTTTTTCCATCCAAATAAACATCTTTTGAAGCCAGATTCTCAACTTCCAATACATAATGCGGTGATCCAGTGTTCAGAACAAATGCATCACCATCTGTTTGGATTTCCTGAACGTCAATCATTTGTAAGCTTACCAAATTACCATTTTCTGAAATTGTAGCATAATGCGGACCATCAACTGCCAAAAAGTTAGTTTCTCTTTTGATCAATTTCAGCTGATTTGCAAATGCAACAATACATCTTCCGCCATTTCCACACATGCTTCCTTCCTTGCCATCTGCATTGAAATAAAGCATTTCGAAATCAATTCCATTTTTCATCTGAAGCACCATCAAGCCATCAGCTCCAATACCAAAATGTCGGTCGCATAGTTTTTTGATGCTCTTCGTATCGTTAATTAACGAAAATGATTTGTTTCTGTTATCTATCAGTATAAAATCATTCCCTGCACCTTCGTATTTAAAAAAATTTAATTTCATAAATTGAATATAATAAACAGCTTTTTATAGATCTGTGGTTATTGCCTGACCTAATATTACCTAAATTTCGGTATTAAATTTGAAATTGCTTTAATTCAGAATATTAATGAAAGCTTTCCCTAAAAAAACATTTAACATTTTTTAACATAAAAAGGATATTAGAATTACTTGCATTGCATTTAAATGGTATTAATTTTGATAAAGTATTATCACTGTATAAAAAAAATTAAATTGGACATATGAACAAGATTGGAATAACTTTTTTAACAGCTTGCCTTGGTGGGGCAGTTGCTATTGGATCCTATAAGTTGATTGAAAGTAAATTGCAGGATGGAGGAACTTTTGAGGATAAGCAAAAAGTTTATTTTACAAATAATCCTTCCGCAACTATAAACTCATCTTCTGGTGAGCTTGACTTTACTCAAGCTGCAGCTTCTGTTACTCCGGCTGTTGTACATATTAAAACTACCTATAATAATGACTCCAGTGAAGGCAATTCTGGTCGTGATAAGCAGATGCAGGATCTTTTTGAAGATTTTTTTGGAGGCCGAAGGCGTTCTCAGGGTCCGGCACAAGGATCAGGTTCTGGTGTGATCATCTCTGAAGATGGATATATAGTAACTAATAACCATGTTGTTGATAATGCAGATAAGATTGACGTGATCTTGCCGGATAAACGCTCTCTTGAGGCAAAGGTTATAGGAAGAGATGCCAACACCGACCTTGCATTAATTAAAATTGAGGGTACAGGCTTTCCAATAGTAAAATTAGGCAATTCTGATAATGTGCGTGTTGGTGAATGGGTTCTGGCAGTAGGTTATCCTTTTGCTCTTAATACTACTGTAACAGCTGGTATTGTAAGTGCTAAGGGAAGACAGATAGGCATCCTTGATCAAGGAAACAATCAGGATCGTGATGGAGAGCCGCAGGCAAGAACCGCCATCGAGTCGTTCATACAAACCGATGCAGCAATTAATCGTGGCAATAGTGGTGGGGCATTGGTGAATACTAAAGGTGAACTTATTGGAGTAAATGCCGCAATTGCTTCTCAAAGTGGAAGTTATGAAGGATATGGTTTTGCTATTCCTATTAATCTTGCAAAGAAAGTTTTGAATGATTTCAAGGAATTTGGTTCTGTACGCAGAGGTTATATAGGAGTTAATTTCACTGGCCTTGATGCAGAACAATCTAAACGTCTGGGAGTTTCAGAAATCAATGGCCTCTACATTAATGAAGTAATTCTTGGAAGCGGTGCAGCTCAATCCGGATTGAAAGAAGGTGACATCATTACAAAAGTAGATGGGATTCAGATTTTTTCACCTTCTGATCTTCAGGAACGTATTGGTCGACTTGGCCCAGGTGATAAAGTTCAATTAACTTATTTAAGAGGTGGTAAACAATTGCTTACCAATGTAACCCTTAAAGGCGAAGATTCGGTTCGTACGGCAAATAATAGTACCAACAGTGCAGTAACCAAGAACCTTGGTGCAAGCTTTGCGCCAGCCAGTGATATACTTAAAAAGAAATATAAGATTAGTTCTGGTGTTGTGGTTAGTAATATTAAGCCAGGTGGTTTCTTTGATCAGATGGATATTGTTCAGGGTACAATTATTACCTCAATTAATGGTCGGCCAATTGCTACAGTGGACGACATAGAAACAGCTATTTCTTCTGGCCGAAATAATATGGCTACTGTAAATGCGATCAGTCCGGATGGTATGCAGATTAGGTATCAGTTTCAAGTTAGGTAATTATTTGTTTTAAAAAGCCTTCCCGATAATTTGGGGAGGCTTTCTTATTTTTTCAAAATGGCTTCAGTTCCCTATTTTTTTTTCATTTCTTGTCCAGAATCGATTAATCTTACCCGAAAAACCTATTTTTTGTGAGTAGCAACAGACTCTCATTGTTGCAGATATTCATCTTAGAAATTTGGACATTTCAGAAAGGCGCAAGACGGCAAATGCTTACTTTTCCTAGCTTCCAGGTTGGTTCACGATAAGCTATTTTGCCTGCCTTCAAAAAGTTTACAGGAAAGCTCAGGATGAAAAATGCTAAAGATGACCGAATTTTTGTAGTGCTTCAGGATAAGATCGTAGGTTTTTAAACTAAAAAAATTTTCAAATTCAAAATTTAGATTGTTTCTAAATAGACAAATTCTTAATCCCCTTGCCACATAACTGCATGATTTTTCTCATATATTGATAAATTTACATCCTGAATAATAAAATAATATAAGGTAATGAGCAATTTCGCAAAAACGTTCTCATCCTCATTGGGAAAAAAACTGGTAATGGCCCTGACAGGCATTTTCCTCTCTACATTCCTGATTGTACATCTAATAGGAAATTTACAGTTGTTTAAGGATGATGCAGGACAGGCATTCAATGCCTATGCCTACTTTATGACGCATTTCGGTCCAATAAAGATCATTTCTTATCTGCTATATGCATCAATCATCATTCATGCAGTTTATGCGTTATTGCTGACAGCCGGTAACAAAAAAGCGCGCCCTGTAGCATATGCTGTTCAAAAAGGTGGACAGAATAGTCCATGGTCCTCCAGAAACATGGGAATACTTGGTACCATATTATTGATCTTTATTGTGGTTCACATGGGTGATTTCTGGTGGAAATACCACAATGCTGAATTACCTTATGCAAAATATGAGATTAGTCTTGACAACCCAAATGATATTCAGGTTTCAGAACTGCCTTATGATGCAAACAGGCTGATTCATTCAGACATCATAGATGTACAGGCAAGAAAACAAATTGTTGTTTCAAAGGATTTGTACAAAATTGTTAACAATGCATTCCAAACCTGGTGGTATGTTCTTTTATACGTAGTTGCAATGACTGCTTTGTCATTTCACCTGATCCATGGATTCAAAAGTGCATTTCAAACTATTGGATGGAATAATAGCAATCTGGTTCCGATCATCCGCTTTTTGGGTGTATGGGTTTTTGGAGTCTTGATTCCATTGGCTTTTGCCGCGATTCCATTATACTTTTTCTTCAAATAGGATTACACAATACCCGGGAAATCGGGATTAAAATAAATTTCTGAGATGAAATTAGATGCTAAAATTCCACAAGGCCCTTTAGCCGAGAAATGGTCCAAACACAAATTTAACCTTAAACTGGTTAACCCAGCCAATAAGCGTAAATACACGGTTATTGTTGTTGGAACAGGTTTGGCAGGATCTTCTGCAGCGGCTTCTCTGGCACAATTGGGTTATAATGTTAAAGCCTTTTGCTTCCAGGATAGCCCCAGAAGGGCACATTCTATTGCCGCTCAAGGGGGTATAAATGGAGCAAAGAACTATCAGAATGATGGTGACAGCGTTTACCGTTTATTTTATGACACTATAAAAGGTGGAGACTACCGTTCGCGCGAGGGTAATGTTTACCGCCTTGCTGAAGTATCGGTAAATATTATTGACCAATGCGTAGCACAGGGTGTTCCTTTTGCCCGTGAATATGGAGGCTTACTTGATAATCGTTCATTCGGTGGTTCTCAGGTTTCGCGTACGTTTTATGCAAGGGGACAAACTGGACAGCAACTTCTTTTAGGTGCATATTCATCATTGAACCGCCAGATCAATCTAGGTAAGGTAAAAATGTTTACCCGCCATGAAATGATGGATGTTGTGACCATTGACGGAGAGGCAAAAGGCATAGTTACCCGCGATTTGATCAGTGGTGCGATTGAAACTCACTCAGCTCATGCTGTGCTATTGTGTACTGGTGGTTATGGTAATGTATTCTACCTATCAACCAATGCGATGGGTTGTAACGTGACTGCTGCATGGAAAGCGCATAAACGAGGTGCTTATTTCGCAAATCCATGTTTTACACAAATACATCCAACCTGTATTCCCGTAACTGGTGAACACCAATCCAAGCTGACTTTAATGTCTGAATCATTGAGAAACGATGGTCGGGTTTGGGCTCCCAAAACAAAAGAACTAGCAGAAAAAATCCGAAAGGGTGAACTAAAGGCATCAGAATTGAAAGATGATGATCGCGATTACTTCCTTGAAAGAAAATATCCTGCATTTGGTAACCTTGTTCCACGCGATGTTGCATCCCGTAATGCAAAGGAAATTGTAGATGAAGGTCGTGGTGTAGGTAATTCAGGGATTGCAGTATATCTCGATTTTGCCGAATCTATCAGTCGCCTTGGTGAGGATGCTGTTCGTGCTAAATATGGTAATCTGTTTGATATGTACCAACAGATTACGGATGAGAACCCATACAAACAACCGATGCGTATTTACCCAGCTGTTCACTATACTATGGGTGGATTATGGGTAGATTATAACTTACAAACCACTGTAAAAGGACTATATTGTTTAGGCGAGGCTAACTTTTCAGAACATGGAGCTAACCGTTTAGGTGCTTCTGCACTGATGCAGGGCCTTGCTGATGGATATTTTGTGATCCCTTATACTTTAGGAGATCATTTAGCTACTATAGGGCCAAAAGAAATTGATACTAATCATCCTGCTTTCAAAGAAACCCAAAAGAATGTTGTTGATAGAATTAATAAGCTTTTAAGCCTTAAAGGCAATAAAACCGTCAGCGAGTATCATCGTGAGTTAGGGCATATTATGTGGGAATATTGTGGGATGGCTAGAACAGAAGAAGGCCTGATAAAAGCAAAAGGTCTTATACGTGAACTCAAGGAAGATTTCTGGAAGAATGCAATTGTTACTGGAATCAACGATGAATTTAATCAGAATCTTGAAAACGCAGGCCGAGTTGCTGATTTCCTTGAGCTTGGCGAATTGATGGTAGATGATGCTCTTGATAGGAAAGAATCTTGTGGTGGTCACTTTCGTTTAGAAAGCCAAACACCAGAAGGTGAAGCATTAAGAGATGATGATAATTATGCATATGTCGCTGCATGGCAGTATAATGGAGATAATCAACCTGAATCTCTACATAAAGAAGAACTGGTTTTCGAAAATGTTAAATTAACACAAAGAAGTTATAAATAGTACAAAGTACTTAGTACATAGTATTTAGAAATCCTAAATTATGTACCGGTCAAAAATAATTTAGATCAGAGTCTAAGTACTATATACTACATACTAAATACTTAATACAATGAGTAATAATATGAATTTGACATTAAAGGTTTGGCGTCAAAAAAATGCGAAAGCAAAAGGTGAATTAGTTTCATATCAGGCCGACCATGTTTCTCCGGATATGTCATTTCTGGAAATGCTTGATGTTGTAAACGAAGGGCTGATCAAGAAAGGAGATGATCCAATTCACTTTGATCATGATTGCCGCGAGGGTATCTGCGGATCCTGTTCGTTGCATATTAATGGAAGACCACATGGACCTAAGAAAGGTATCACTACTTGTCAGTTGCATATGCGTAGCTTTAATGATAAAGATACTATCGTTATAGAGCCATGGCGCGCTGAAGGATTTCCAGTAATAAAAGATCTTTCAACAGACCGTTCAGCATTTGATCGGATTCAGGTAGCTGGAGGATTTATTTCTGTAAATACAGGTGGAGCTCCTGATGCTAATGTTATTCCTATTCCAAAGGTTGTAGCCGACGAAGCATTTAATTCTGCTACTTGTATTGGATGTGGCGCTTGTGTTGCAGCATGTAAAAATGCTTCTGCAATGCTGTTTGTTTCAGCAAAGGTATCTCAATTAGCATTACTGCCACAAGGACAGCCCGAGCGTTATCGCCGTGTACAGGCTATGGTTGCACAAATGGATGCTGAAGGTTTTGGAAGTTGTACCAATACTGGTGCTTGTGAAGCCGAATGCCCTAAAGAAATATCAATTACAAATATTGCAAGAATGAACCGCGATTATTTTACTGCAAAACTTTTAAAGTCAGAAGAATAGTTTAAGGATTAATTCTAAAAAGATTTAAGAAGCTCAAATACTTATTTAGTGTTTGAGCTTTTTTTCTATATTTTATTTTAGCTTGTTATGTTTTTGGTAAAGCAATTAGTTAGAACTTTCTTTTCTATTGTTCATATCATTTACCATATGAAGTAAATCAGGAATATATTTTTGTATAAAAAGTGTATTAATTTACTTGTTTTTTTAATTAGAAATTAGCTTAACTATACTTATAATATGAGATACATCTTATCAATTATTTTAATTGCATCAGGTTTTAATAGCTGGTCGCAAACTACAATTATCAGGCAGGATCAGCAGATCAAAACAATGGTTGAAGAGGTATCTTCTCAAAACATTGAATCCATCGTCAGGAAATTAGTAAGTTTTCAAACCCGCCATAGCATGAGCGATACCTTAAGTGCCACTACTGGCATTGGCGCAGCTCGTAATTGGATTAAGTCAGAGTTAGAACGTTATTCTGCAGCTTCGGGAGGGAGGCTTAAGGTTGAGTTTGATACATTCACTCAGGCTGCTGATGGCAAAAGGATTGCTACTCCTACGGTTATGAAAAATGTATTGGGGATACTTCCGGGAACTGACCCTGCAGATGACCGTGTATTTATTGTATCAGGCCATTATGATTCTAGGGCATCGGATGTAAACGATTCTAAAATTTTTGCTCCTGGCGCCAATGATGATGCCTCAGGAACAGCTGCTGCTATGGAGCTGGCCAGGGTAATGAGTAAGTTTAAGTTTAATTGCACACTGATTTTTGTAGCCATGGTTGCTGAAGAGCAAGGTTTATATGGGGCAGCCAATCTTGCAAAACGAGCAAAAGCAGAAGGTTGGAATGTAGCTGGTATGATCACCAATGATATTGTGGGTAATACATATGGTATTGAAACCGGTTTAAAGGATAATAACAGTGTTAGGATATTCAGTGAGGGAGTGTCAGTTGTTGAAAGCCCTGAAGAAGCGGTTCGACGTGCAAGTACAGGATCAGAGAATGATGGTAATGCAAGGCAATTTGCAAGATATTTTAAGGAAGTTGGTGAGCGATATGTGGAGCAGTTAGATGTTAAGCTGATCTATCGTCGCGACAGGTATCTCAGGGGTGGTGATCATACGCCTTTTTCTCAGCTTGGTTTCGCAGGAATAAGGGTTACCGAAATGAATGAAAATTTTGATCGTCAGCATCAAACAGTCCGTAAAGAAAATGGTACTGATTATGGTGATTTACCTGATTTTGTAGATTATGAATATACCCGCAAAGTAACCCGAATGAATTTGGCATCGCTTGCTAATCTAGCTTTAGCGCCAAGAGAACCTCAAAAGGTGGGCATTGTAACCAGTGGTTTGACGAATAAAACTGAACTTAGGTGGGAACTCCCTGCCGGTGAAAGACCTATTGGTTATTATGTGGTGATGAGAGAAACAAGTAGTCCTGTTTGGCAGAAAAAGTTTTTTGTTACCGATACAAAAGCAATTCTCAATTATTCAAAAGACAACTATTACTTTGGTATACAGTCAGTTGATAGTGATGGGCATGAAAGTTTGGTGGTGATTCCCCGCTCAGTACGTTAATTATTTTATAACTGCTTGTATAAGTGTCTTGACCAATGGAACTTGTAATTTTAAGCTCGCATTTTGTTTTTCAACAGGAATTTGGTTGTTTATACTTAATAAAAGAATTCCGATTAGAAGGAATAATGGGACTAACAACATGATGAATGGAGAAATACAGTTCGTCAACTTTTTCATTTTATCTATTTTTATAGCACAAATGAATACCTATTTATTATCATCCTGCAATGTTTTAGACCAAAATGCCTATTTACAAGACAAACAATACATTTTTACTCTCTAAAGTTTAATAGCTTATTTTTATGGTTTTGTAGAGTGCTTTTGACTGTTGGTCGAAACCAATGCCCTTCAACAGTCTGAACTAATACTTTTAGCTTATGAATAAATTGAAGCAGATAATACTTCATGCCATTATTTGGATAGCAATTGTACTATTCTTTATGTATAATAATGGCAGAATTGCATATTCAACTATAGTGATTTTTGTTTATTTCGGAGTCATTAATATTTTGCTTTTTTATATTAATTACCTTATTATTCTTCCAACTTTTCTGAATCGAAAGAAATATTTATGGGTTGCGCTTTCAATCTTACTTCTTGTAATGGTAACCGCATTTATAAAATGCGGTCTAGCCTATTATTTCTATGATATAGTAATAAAAAGGAATGGAAGTAAGGTTGTTATAGACTTTTGGGATTATTATTCAAGCGCTGCATTTGTTAGTTGTTTCTTTATCTTTCTGAGTACGGTTTTGAAATTTATTCAGGATTGGTTTCTAAATGAAAAAGTTAAAAGTAATCTGGAAAACGAAAATTTAATTGCCGAACTCGCATTTTTAAAATCTCAAATAAACCCTCATTTTTTATTTAACTCTCTAAATAATATCTATTCGCTCGCCTATCAGAAATCAGAGAAAACACCTGAAGCCATACTAAAGCTTTCTGAGATTATGAGATATATGCTTTATGAAAGCAATGAAGATAAAGTAGCACTATCTGATGAGATCAGATACCTTGAAAATTATATTGAACTTCAAAAGCTTAGATTCAAAGACAATATTTCTATTAAGTTTGATATAAATGGCGATCCTTTGGGACTAATGATTACTCCACTCGTGCTGATCTCTTTTGTAGAAAATGCCTTTAAACATGGCATTGCAACTGATATTGAAAATCCAATAAGCATTGTACTCAATCTTTCAGACGATAAACTTTTGTTTCATGTAAGCAATATAAAGAGTTCAATGAATAAGGATATAACTGGAGGAATTGGCTTGCAGAATGTGCAAAGGCGACTTTCCCTTATATATAAAGATCGTTATCGCCTGCATATAGATGATAATAATGATATTTATAATTGTGAATTATATCTAAATTTATAGGATGATACGCTGTCTGGTTGTTGACGATGAGCCACTTGCTCTGGATATTTTAGAAGATTATATCAGTAAGGTTCCATTTCTGACTCTTGTAAAGACTACTACCAGTGCTATTGAGGGCTTGTCTCTTGTGCAAAATGATGCTATAGACCTAGTTTTTCTTGATGTGCAGATGCCCGAGCTGACCGGTATACAGTTTTTAAAGATCATCAATGGTAAATGTGATGTAATACTCACAACCGCATATTCTCAGTATGCTCTTGATGGATATGATCTTGATGTGGTAGATTACTTATTAAAGCCAATTGCGTTTGATCGATTTTATAAGGCCGCACAAAAAGTGCTTCAGAGTTCAGGAAACACTAACTCTTCAGCTCCTGAAGTACTTTCAGTTCAAAAAAATCACGACTTTATTTTTGTAAAAACCGAACACAAAATTCAGAAGATTTATCTTGATGATATACTTTATATTGAAGGGCTTAAAGATTACATTTCCATATTTACCAGATCTGAAAGGATTATTACCCTGCAGAATATGAAGAAAATGGAAGAATCCTTACCTTCAAAATCGTTTATAAGAGTCCATAAATCATACATAATTGCTCTGGGTAAAATAGAAAGTATAGAACGAAGCCGAATCCAGATCGGTGAAAAAATAATACCAATTGGGGATACCTACCGGGAGTATTTTTTTAAGCAGATTGAAAATAAAAATATTGGGTAAACACCTATAGACATTTATTACAATGCCTTTCTGATTGCTTTTTCTGCGGCATCTACAATTTCTTCCATTGTTTTATTGCCTGGTTCAAATGGTTCTAGTATCTCCCACGTTATTTTTTGTCCGGTACTCAATGGAAATTTGCCATATTGGACCATTTTCCATGAACCATTAATTGCAATAGGGACTAGTAGTGCCTCAGGTACTTTTTTTAATAATGTGGCTACCCCACCTACTGCAAAAGTTTTTATTTGTCCATTATTTGCTCTCGTCCCTTCCGGAAAAATAACTGTTGACCAGTTGAATTTTTTCATTCTTTCGGCCAATTTTATGATTTCCGAAACGGCTTGTTTACTGTCTTTCCTGTCAATATTAGCGCCACCGCCGTATTTCAAATTAAATGATATGCTAGGTATACCCTTTGTCAATTCTATTTTTGAAATGAACTTTGCGTGGTAGCTTCTTAGAAACCAGATCAATGCAGGGATATCATACATACTTTGATGATTAGCAATAAAGATAATTGGTCTGTTAGTTGGTAAATCATATGGATTTTTAAATTTTATTCTACTCCCCAATATATAATAGGTGCCTAATAGAAAGAAATTTAATACATCTACAGATTTTTTATGCCCTTTCTGGCCTCCCAATTTTAAACAAAGCCACTGTATTGGATGGAACAAGAAGAGCAACATGCCAAATAGTAAATAATGTATTGGAGTGAGTATATAGCCAAATAGTTTATTCATGTATCTTAATTTACCTGGTAAAATTATTTTCTGATTTGATTTTTATCAACTAAAGTGCGTAATCTTTAGTTTTAAGATGGCAGCAACACTAAGTGAGTCAGTTATTTCTCCATTCAAAACCATTTGATATGCTTGCATAAATGGTATTTTTTTAAGAGCGAGCTCTTCACTTTCTTCTGGTTTTGATTCTCTAAAGCTTAAGTTCTGAGCAAGGAATATGATGCCAAGTTCATCACTCACAGAATTAGAAAGGTGTATCTTTTGGATTTCTGTCCACGATTCTGCCTCAATACCTGTTTCCTCTAGAAGTTCGCGTTTTGCTGAGATTCGGGGGTCAATGTTTTCTTGTCCGCCACCTTCAGGAATTTCCCAACTGTAAGTTTTCAAAGGAAAGCGATATTGACCAACAAGCCAGGTATTATTCGAATCATCTAAAACAATAATCCCAATTGCCAGATTTTTGAAATGAACTTCTCCATAAATACCCTTTCCACCACCCGGATTGATTACTTGGTGCTCTGTTAAACTGATCCATGGGTTATCATAGATCTTTTTACTGGAAAGTGTTTGCCATGGGTTAATGTCTGGTTCTTTCATCAATACAATATTAAAAAAGAAGCCTTCATTCTGGAAAGAAAGAAGGCTTTTAGATATAAAAAAACGATTAAGCCAAGTGGAAGACTTTTTTTACTTTATCTATATAATCAAGTTTTTCCCAAGTAAATAACTCAACATCTACGGTCTTTTCTTCGCCGTTTGAACCTTTAAAGGTTTTGGTTACTACTTCATTGGTACGGCCCATATGTCCATAGGCTGCAGTTTCAGAATAGATTGGATTACGAAGTTTTAAACGGGTTTCAATTCCGTAAGGAGTCATATCAAAAATTGAAGCTATTTTTTGAGCGATTTCACCATCGTTAAAATTAACTTTTGCAGTTCCGTAAGTATCTACAAAGATTCCCATTGGGTCCTTAACTCCGATTGCATAAGATACCTGCACAAGGATTTCACTACAAACTCCTGCTGCAACAAGATTTTTAGCGATATGACGGGTAGCATAAGCAGCAGAACGATCCACTTTTGACGGGTCTTTTCCTGAGAATGCCCCACCACCATGTGCACCTTTTCCACCATAAGTATCAACTATGATCTTACGACCAGTTAAACCTGTATCTCCATGAGGTCCACCAATTACGAATTTACCTGTAGGATTAATATGGTACTTTATTGCATCAGTAAATAAAGCCTGAAGTTCAGGTTTAAGCTGTGCTTTAATCCTAGGAATTAATATTGAAACAATATCCTGTTGGATCTTTTTCTGCATATTTCCCTCTGAATCGAAATCGTCATGCTGAGTAGATACAACTATGGCATCGATACGAACAGGCTTATGATCATCGCTGTATTCAATGGTTACCTGCGATTTTGCATCTGGACGAAGGTATTTAATAGATGAATTCTCTCTTCTTAGAATAGCAAGTTCTGTTAAGATCTTATGAGCCAAATCTAATGCGAGCGGCATGTAGTTTTCAGTCTCATTAGTTGCATAACCAAACATCATACCTTGATCACCGGCACCCTGATCTTGTTTATTTACACGATCAACACCTTGGTTGATATCTGCTGATTGCTCATGGATTGCAGAAATAACACCACATGAATCAGCTTCGAACATATATTCTGCTTTTGTGTAGCCAATTTTACGTATCACATCACGTGCAATTTTCTGAACATCCAGATAGACCTGAGATTTTACTTCGCCAGCTAATACAACAAGTCCGGTGGTTACCAAGGTTTCACAGGCAACTTTAGATTCTGCATCCCAAGCAAGAAAATTATCAATTAATGCATCTGAAATCTGATCAGCTACCTTGTCTGGGTGCCCTTCGGATACAGATTCTGAGGTAAATAAATAAGGCATAGAAGTTTGATTAAATATTAAAAATAAATAGACAGTTAAATTAATGCAGTAAAATGGAAATTGACTTGACCGGAGTAAAAATTGGCAGCATGTTTTAGCACTTTTTTTTACGTGGTTGCAATCAACGCAAATCGATCCACTTTTTTGCATAGCAAAAGTAGGATTAATATTATGTTCTAAAAAATTTAAGAGTATTTTTGATGTTTAATTCTAAATTAAATTGAAAAGAAAAATTTTATTCGTTATCAATCCAATTTCGGGTGTAAAGACCAAATTTAATTTCCCTCTTGAGATTGATAAATATCTGGATAAGAGCAAATTTGATTCTGAATGTGTGTTTACAGAATATCGTGGACATGGTTCTCAAATAGCAGCCGAGGCGATTAGAAATGGAGTTGATATTTTAGTTGCAGTAGGTGGTGATGGCACAATAAATGAGGTGGCATCTGAAGTTGAGGGAACTAATAAATTAATGGGAATAATCCCATTGGGATCAGGTAATGGCCTGGCCAGATCTTTGGGGATTCCAATTCATGCTATTCATGCTATTAAAAGAATAAATAAACTCAATATCAGTAAAATCGATTCAGGTACGTTTAACGGCAAAAAATTCTTTAATATGGCGGGTATAGGATTCGATGCGCAAATTAGTGCACGGTTTGCTGGAAATGTTAAACGTGGTCTTATAAGCTATGCTAAAATTGCTTTCTCAGAAGTTTTCAATTATCAGTCTCAACAGTATCGTTTGAATATAGATGGAAAAGAATATGAGCATAAGGCTTTTATGATTAGCCTTGCTAACTCTTCGCAATATGGTAATAACGCGCATATTTCTCCTTTGGCATCTCTAAGTGATGGCATGCTTGATATTTGTATTGTAAAGCCATTTCCTCTTTATAAATTTCCGGCATTAGTTTTTAGAATGTTTAGAAAGAATACCCATAAATCAAACTATTTGGAGATAATACAGGGCAGTAAAATCATAATTACACGAGAGAACGCTGCAGTAATTCATCTGGATGGAGATCCTTTTAATATGGGAAATACACTTACTATTGGAATTAACCCACATTCATTACATATCCTTAATTAAATTATGTCTAAAAAAAATAAGGGATATCAGGGGGTAGT
>CAMDQV010000014.1 GCA_945906015.1 Pedobacter schmidteae
CTTGTCCGGAAATTCCTCCCTTGCCACATCTGATGCAGAGTAAATTGATGCACCACTTTCATTCACCATCACTATGATCAGGTTGGGAATTTGTAAGCTACGAACAAATGTTTCAGTTTCACGACCAGCGGTTCCATTGCCAATAGCAATTGCCTCAATTTTATATTTATCAGACAAAAATTTAATGGTTTTTCCAGCTTCTTTCGATGCTTCATTCCCATTATGGGGATAAATATTTCTGTTTTCGATCAGCTGACCTTGTTCATCCAAGCAAACCAGTTTGCATCCTGTACGAAATCCAGGGTCGATAGCCATAATTCTTTTCTGCCCTACCGGTGCAGCAAGTAATAATTGGCGTGCATTATCTACAAACACACGTATGGCCTCAGTATCTGCTAGTTTCTTTGTGAACAGACGTACTTCTGTCTCCATAGATGGCTTGATTAATCGTTTGAAGGAATCTGCTGCCGCCTGGCTGACCTGTTCTGATGAAGCATTCCTGCCTTTAACAAAAAATAAGTGTAAAAGAGTAATTGCATCATCTTCTGGTATTTCTATATCCAAGGTAAGAATTATCTCTTTTTCAGCTCTTCTTAATGCCAAAACTCGATGAGAAGGAGCTGTTTTTACCGCTTCAGTCCAGTCAAAATAATCTTTGTATTTCTGCCCTTCTGTTTCCTTGCCTTTGATCAATTTTGAGTGAAAACTACCCTTTTGAAGGAAAATTTCTCTCATTTTCATTCTTAATTCAGGCTGCTCAGCCATAAACTCTGCTAGGATATCTCTTGCTCCAGACAAAGCATCTTCCATAGTAATTACTGCCTTTTTATCATTTATATATTTTAGAGCTTCTGCTTCAAGATCATCATTCGTTTGCTCCAAAATAAAGTCTGCAAGTTTTTGAAGCCCTTTTTCTCTGGCAATAGAAGCCTTAGTTTTGCGCTTTGGCTTAAATGGAAGATAAATATCCTCCAGATGAGTCATTGTTTCGGCTTCAAGTATTTGCCTTTCAAGATCTGGAGTAAGCATTGCCATTTCATTCATGGATTTCAATATTGCTTCCCTTCTTTTATCAAGCTCAAGTAATTGTTGATTTCTATCACGAATAGCCGCAACTTGAACCTCATCAAGACTATCAGTCATTTCTTTCCTATATCGGGCAATAAATGGGACTGTTCCGCCTTCATCAAGCAAATTAATGGTAACCTGAACCTGTTTCTCTGTTATCGAAAGCTCCGTAGCTATTTTCTTGTTCTTATTAACGATCATTTTGGATTCCGTATTTGACAGCGAATTTCAGGCTATCTATTCAAATTTCAAAAAAAGCTTATCCACACTAGTCAAAAAAATATAGAAATAAATATCCCTTATTGAAACTTTAAATCAAATATTTATAAATTTGAGCAATGAACGAAATCTCACAACTATCCGAATTCGGTAAAGTGTTTATTTATTTGATAATGGGTGTCTTATTCGTTCTATTCTCATTTTTTCTAAGTTGGCTCGTCGCCCTTAAAAAACCAAATCCCGAAAAGTTAAGTTCCTATGAATGTGGTGAAGAACCTACTGGAAATTCCTGGATACAGTTCAATTCACGTTTTTATGTTATTGCATTGATATTTCTTTTATTTGATGTAGAATTAGTGTTTATTTTTCCATGGGCAACCGTCTTTGGACAAGAAGCATTATTAACTGCAGACCCACGATGGGGCTGGTTGAGTTTGATCGAAATGTTTATTTTCATTGGCATACTCCTTATTGGATTGGTTTATGTTTGGAAAAAAGGTGATCTTAACTGGGTCAGACCTGAGCAGTTATTGCCTTCAGCACCTACCAAAATCCCTTACTCAGCATATCAAACTTTGAATGATGAAAAATACCAGGTCAAAGAGTTTACATTAGATCAGGTTATTTTAGAACCAGAAAAGTTAGAGCCGGTACTAAACCCAATTTCTTTTAAACCGGTATTTAAACCTAAATTTAAAAAAACTGAATAGTGAGTTTAGAAATCAAAAGTGAAGGTGGATCTGTTTTAGTTGTTAAAGTTGACGATTTGCTAAATTGGGCTCGTTTATCTTCATTATGGCCAATGAGCTTTGGTATTGCTTGTTGTGCAATAGAAATGATGGGATCAATGGCATCCACCTATGATCTGGATCGATTTGGTGTTTTTCCGCGTCCATCGCCACGACAGTCTGACGTTATCATAATAGCTGGAACAGTAACTTTTAAGATGGCAGAACGCATAAAGAGGCTTTATGAGCAAATGCCAGAACCTAAATATGTGATATCGATGGGATCCTGTTCCAATTGCGGAGGCCCTTACTGGCAACATGGTTATCATGTTGTAAAGGGCGTTAGCCGTATAATCCCTGTTGATATTTTTGTTCAGGGTTGCCCGCCCCGACCAGAAGCATTAATTGGGGCGATTATTGAATTACAGAAAAAAATAGAAAAAGAAAGCCTGTTGAACAGCTAAAAAACGAGCTTAGAATGTATTTTCTGAGTATATATAATGAATCTTTTATTCATGAAAACCAGAGCAAATTGGATATTCTCACAGATTTGGCCTAAACTTGTAGGCATATGAAAGCATTTTACGGCGACTTAAAACTTGGAATATTAGGTGGTGGACAATTAGGGCGCATGCTCATACAGGAATCAATTAATTTCAACATAAGCTGCTATGTTTTAGATCCTGATAAAAATGCTCCATGCAAAGATCTTTGTGCAAAATTTGTTCATGGTTCTTTAGTAGATTATGATGCCGTTTATAATTTCGGTAAAGATCTGGATATCCTGACAATAGAGATCGAAAAAGTGAACGTTGATGCCCTAGAACAGTTAGAAAAAGAAGGCATCAAGGTTTATCCTCAATCAAATGTGATCAGACTGATTCAAAACAAGGGTACACAGAAGCAGTTTTTCAAAGACAATCAAATACCTACTGCAGCCTTTCAATTATTCAAAAATAAAGAAGATCTTATATCTGCTAATATTCCATTTCCTTATATTCAAAAGCTAAGGCGTGATGGCTACGACGGAAAGGGAGTAATCTTGATTAATAATGTTAACGATCTTCAAAAAGCCTTCAATGAACCTAGTCTGATAGAAGATCTTATTCCTTTCGAGAAAGAATTAGCTGTAATAGTAGCAAGGAATGAGAATGGAGAAATTAAAACTTTTCCTTGTGTGGAAATGGAATTCAATCCAGAAGCCAATCTTGTTGAGTTTTTGATATCTCCTTCAACTTTAAATCCAGAAACACTGCATAAAGCTGACCAGCTTGCTAAAAAAGTAGCAGAAGATCTGAAAATCATCGGAATTCTTGCCGTTGAGATGTTTCTTACTAAAACTGGTGAACTACTTGTGAACGAAATTGCTCCAAGACCACATAATAGTGGGCATCAAAGTATAGAAGGCAATTATACGTCACAATATGAACAATTACTAAGAGCTATTTTCAATTTGCCATTTGGAGATACCCGAACAATCAGTAATGCGGTAATGATCAATCTACTTGGAGAGAAAGGTTTTGAAGGAGCTGCAATTTATGAAGGTTTAAATGAGGTACTTGCCCTAGATGGAATTTATATTCATTTATATGGAAAAAAAATAACTAAACCTTTCCGAAAAATGGGACATATTACTATTTTGGATGATGACCGACAAAAAGCCATTGAGAAGGCAAGATTTGTTCAGAATTTAATAAAAGTAAAAGCTTAATTAAAAATCATAAGTATTTATTATACAAATAGTTAAAATAATAAAAATGAGTTCTAATTCAAAATACAAAATCCAGGTAGGTATTATCATGGGCAGCAAGTCTGACCTGAATATCATGCAGGATGCAGCTGACATATTAAAAGAACTTGGTGTTGGTTTTGAGATGACAGTAGTATCTGCACATCGTACACCTGAAAGGATGTTTGACTATGCAAAATCAGCTGCTAGCAGAGGATTAAAAGTTATTATTGCTGGAGCTGGTGGCGCAGCTCACTTACCGGGTATGGTTGCCTCTATTACACAACTTCCTGTTATTGGAGTGCCTGTCAAGTCAACAAATTCAATAGATGGATGGGATTCCATACTATCCATCCTACAGATGCCAAATGGAATACCCGTTGCCACTGTTGCCTTGAATGCCGCAAAGAATGCAGGAATCCTTGCAGCGCAGATTCTGGGAACATCCGATGCTGAACTTTCTCAACGTCTGCTCAATTATAAAGAAGAATTAAAACAGAAGGTAGAAGAAAGTGCAAAAGAAATGGAAGCCTAAGTATTCATTTACAGATCAAAAAAGATTAATGAACCATTGCTTAGATTGAAATAAATACTGAATATTATATATAATTAATTGATTAATAATTGCTTATATATAAAATGTACTTATTTGAATTCTAGTTCAAGCTCGGATTTTCAGGAAAATTTGCAATATGAGCATATTTTGGTCCGAGCCCAATAACTACCTCACGCCACAAGCTCTCTTCATCTTCAACGAATACCAGTTCAGAATCGAATTTATCAGTAACCATCCAGGAATTTTCCTCTATTTCACGTTCAAGCTGGTCAGCTCCCCAACCAGAATACCCGATAAAAAATTTAATTTCATCAGGATTAATCATATTTTTTTGAAGAAGAATTTTTAAGGCTTCAAAATTACCACCCCAAAATAGTCCCTCTGTGATCTTTATGCCACTTTTTATTTTATCATAGCACCTATGAAGAAAGTGAAGGCTATCATTATCAACAGGTCCACCAATATATATGTGAAATTCGGCACATGTTATATCAGCCATGAGATCGCTAAGTATTAAATTACTTTTTTGATTTAATACAAAACCAACAGCACCATTTATTTCAAACTCGGTCAGTAATACAACTGATCTCTTAAAATTAGGATCAATCATAAAGGGCTCAGAAACAAGAAGGGCTCCATTTTTGGGTTGAATAGGGCTTAGCATAAGCGTTAATTTAAAAAATAGCTATTTAGATAAACTAAGAAACATAATTTTTTATTATTCTGAAACTGATTTTTTGATAGTTAGCATATTGATTAGATCAGCAAATTGCCTACCATCAGGCAAGCATTTGATTTTTTTTAGACAAAAAAATATAGTTTACAGCATTTTTAAAGATTAAAAGGTATCTTCTAGATATTCTTAGGCATTCTTGAACTTAAATTAAATCACTACAATATACGGCTAATAATTATCGAAATAATAGAATAACAAGGTTCAATTGTTAAGTTTGCACTAATGAAACTTATCGGTTAAGTGGCCAGATAATTAATATGTACTATGTCAGTAGAAAAAGAAACATTAGAGAATCTTCGTAAGGAATACATTTCTGAAAAATTATCCGAAAAGGATGTTGCTAAAGATCCTATAAAACAGTTTGGCTGTTGGTTAAAGGAAGCAATAGAAGCAGGGGTATATGAGCCTAATGCAATGACTCTTGCAACTACCAGCATCGATAGAAAACCTTCGGCACGTATAGTTTTATTAAAGGGATATGAAGAGAGAGGTTTCATGTTTTATACCAATTATCTAAGTGCAAAAGGTAAAGAAATGGCAAAAAATCCGGTTGTTGCTCTTGTATTTCATTGGGCCGAATTAGGTAGGCAAGTACGTATTGAAGGCACTGTAGAAAAATTAACCAAAGAAGAATCTGAGCGTTATTTTCAAAGCAGACCAAAGAAGAGCCAATTAGGTGCTATTGTTTCACCTCAAAGCCAGGTAATTGACGGAATGGATGAAATTGAGAAAAACTGGAAGGAAGCTGAAGCCCGATATGATGGGAAAAGTATTCCTAAGCCTGCATTTTGGGGAGGATACCTTGTTAAGCCACAGGTTATTGAATTTTGGCAAGGGCGTCGAAGTCGCCTTCACGACAGAATTGTCTTCAAAAAAGCAGATAAAAAATCCTGGAAAATTGTTCGCCTTGCACCCTGATACGAATTATGAATTTCGATGAAATAACCAGGCTTTTATCAGAAAAATTCGGTTCTGATGTGATCATTGAAGTTCAAACAGCAGGACTTCAGCCAGCATTAATCATCAATCCTAACTCAATTATACCTGTTTGCAAAGAATTAAGAGATAATAAAAACACATGGTTTGACTTTCTTTCATGTTTAACCGGTATTGATCATGGTTTAGAGCAGAATAAATTCTCTGTGGTTTATCACCTCGCATCCATACCTCACAAGCATCAATTAGTTTTAAAAGTAATTATTGATCACGACAGAAATTTAGATTCATTACCAAGCTTTATTTCTGTTTCAGATGTTTGGAAAACAGCAGAATGGCATGAGCGTGAAGCGTTTGACCTTTTAGGAATACAATTTGAAGGGCATCCTGATCTTAGAAGAATTCTACTTCCAGATGACTGGGAAGGCTATCCGCTCAGGAAGGACTATATTGCAGCAGAGGAATATAAAGGAATAAAAATAAAAGAGTAAATCCCTATTCACCATTGAATAATATCATGCAGGTAAAAAAAACCAGATATGATCAGTTAACTGAGAATCTCAAACCAGAAGAGATGATCATCAATATGGGTCCGCAGCACCCTTCAACTCATGGTGTTTTACGTCTTGAACTAATCACTGATGGAGAAATAGTGAAGGAGGTGATCCCACATATGGGATATTTACACAGGTGTTTTGAAAAGCACTGTGAAAACCTTACTTATCAGCAGATCATTCCATTTGTTGACAGAATGGATTATCTATCGTCAATGAACAATGACCATGCATATGTGATGGGGGTTGAACGAATGATGGGGATAGATAAAAGTATCCCAAAGAGAGTTGAATACATTCGAGTTTTAGTTTGCGAGCTTAACAGAATAGCTTCACATTTAATAGCAATTGGAATCTATGGAATCGATATAGGTGCATTTACACCTTTCTTGTGGTGTTTTAGAGATCGTGAGCATATCATGAATATGCTTGAATGGGCTTCTGGTTCTAGAATGCTCTATAATTATATTTGGGTTGGTGGGTTGTTCTATGATCTTCCTGTGGGTTTTGAAGAGCGTTGCAGTGAATTTATAAGCTATTTCAAGCCTAAGTTAACAGAGCTGAATCAGTTACTTACAGACAATCAGATATTTATTGCCAGAACCGCTGGGGTTGGGATACTTCCACTTGATGTGGCAATTAATTATGGTTGTTCTGGACCAATGCTAAGGGGTTCAGGTTTAAAATGGGATTTACGTCGTACCGACGAATATTCTGTATATCCAGAATTGGAATTTGATATTCCAGTAGGCAAGGGTGAGATGGGTAAGAGCGGTGATTGCTGGGACCGCTACAAGGTTAGAGCAGATGAAATTGTAGAATCTATACGAATTGTGGAGCAATGCCTTGAGAGACTTCAAAAAGAGCTCAAACGAGGGCCTGAATTCGACCCAAGAGCAAAGCTCCCAAAAAAGATCATACCAAAAGAACAGGACTTCTATATCCGGGCTGAAAATCCGCGTGGGGAGCTTGGTTATTATTTTATCAGTGATGGCAAAACCGAAATACCGAAGCGGGTGAAAGCCAGGGCACCAAGTTTTAATAATTTGTCTGTTTTACCTGAAATTACCCGTGGAGTATTGATCGCAGATTTGGTAGCTATACTTGGATCTGTAGATATTGTACTTGGCGAAGTGGACCGTTAAGGTTTTTTAAATAAAAAAAACTATTAATCACAAAAATAAAACCTTTAAAACACTGGTTTAAACTTATAAAATAAGATTAATTAATAAACTTTAACCATGTAAATAAAGGGTTCAAGTTTCTTGAACTGATCTTTTCTGCTTAATCCTGATAAAGTATTACGTTTACTTAAAATTAACTTCTTATCCAGAGAATCTTGAGGAATAGCCTCAATTGACTTTAGAAGGTAAGTTGATTTGATGGCAAATGCAGCTCCATCAACCATAGTTTGCTTTCCATTAATAATACCAATAACGTTACCTCGGTTATCAAGTAATGGACCACCACTATTTCCCGGGTTTACTGGAATTGAAACCTGATACGCCACAGTATCTCCAGCATAACCATTTTTTGAACTCACATATCCTTTCCCGTAAACCTGATCATCTCTTGGAAAACCTATGGTAAAAACATCTTCACCAACATCAGATGCTGATTTTTTAAATGAATAAGGTAAAACGTTAAGATCTTTAAAGGCAGGATCAGTGATTTGTAAAACAGCCAAATCATATGCCGGATCTATATAGATCATTTTAGCTTTAAAGGCTTCTCCATTTGAATTTTGCACATAAACAGAATCTGCACCCTGAACAACATGGTAATTGGTTACAACATAACCATTGGAAGAAAGTGCAAAGCCAGTGCCGCCAAACTGCCCAGGATTTACAGGACCTTTTGATGGTTTATCGTTAATATTTTTAATCAGCGCATTTTGAGATTTTTTAATACTATTAATTTCTCTACGCAAAAGGCTAACATTTGTTGAAATTGATTTTGAGAAAAAACCAGTAGAAAGAAGAGTTCCACTAACAGCAATCAAGGCAACTGAAGCTGCAATTGCTGTATTGATCCAGTATTTTTTCCATAATCTCTTGACGATATGTGAATCTGGAGCTACTTCGTTCTTTAAGGCAAAAATATCAATCGATTCATGTATAACATTCATTTCAGAAGTCAACTTCAACCTATTAGCATAATCAGACAGATGGTTTACCAAATTCTGATGCTCAACAATCTTTAAATCGAATGCGGGATCTTTAATTCTTTTATTTTCAAAATCAATTAGTTCAGATTCTGCTAACTCCCCTCTTAGGTAGGCATCAATTTGATTTGTTAATTCTATATCGCTCTTCATCATTTTTTTATTTAGGACTGAAAAAAAAGTTTTTTCAGTCGCTGCAGGCATTTATATTTTTGAGTTTTGGCATTATCCGAATTAGTATATCCAAATTTCTCACAAATCTCCTGCATAGATTTGTTTTGCATATAATAATCTTCTATAATGGTTTTACAAGGCTCCCCTAATTGGCTAAGTGCCAATTCCATCACTTCAAATTGTCTATCCTTTTCTTCATGTCTTTCCAGGTCATCTTCAACCGGAATAAACTCAGAATAATCTTCAATGTTTCTTATAGTTCGGCTTTGAGCATTTAATCGCTTTAGCCATAACCTTCTAGAAACAGAGTAAATAAAAGTTTTAAGCTTACTATTTAACTCAAAATTTCCACTTTTAACTTTATTATAAAGAACAATAACTGACTCTTGAAAAACATCCTTTGCATCATCTTCATTCCCGCTATTATTCAACACTAATTGCAGAATCATTGGGAAATATGTTACATACAAACGATTTAGTATTTCTTTTGAGTCATTCAGTATTCCTAAAATAATTTCGCTATCTGCCGGAACTGAACTTTTTATCTCTTTTTTCACTGTTAATACTTTTTATGCGGAATTGTAACCCAATGATAGGGAAAATATTTTTTTTATTTTTTTTGAATCTTAAGGGTTACCTTTTTATATTTGAGGTATTAAGTGTAATTATTTAAATATATTTAAAAATTAAACGATGAAAAATTCATTCAAATTAGGTTTCTTAGCTTTAGCTATCTCTTTGTCAGTTGCTGCATGTAACTCAAACAAAACTGAAGAAGCTGCTGTTGATTCTATGGCTGTTGATTCTATGGCTGTTGATACAACTGCTGTTGATACTGCTGCTGTTGATACTGCTGCTGCCGATACTGCTGCTGCTAAGTAATCAATTCAAAAACTACAAAAGCCATTCAGGAAATCCTGAATGGCTTTTTTTTAATAAAAATTTCTTCAGATAATATAAATACCATATTAATAAAAACATTAAACTGAGGAATAATAAAATTTTACCCAAATAAAAAAACGACCCTGTAAACAGAGTCCGTTCTATCATCAATATAATCTTAAGCTATCTTCCCTGTCTTTTTTAACCAAGCTTTAATACGTTTGGAATTAGAATCTCCAATTAATAACATACATGGTACCAAAATCAGTGTCAAGAAAGTTGCAAATCCTAATCCAAATATCATAGTCCATGATAATGGCCCCCAGAAAGCTACATTGTCACCACCAAAATACAAGTGAGCGTCAAAATCATTAAATAAGGTTACAAAGTCCATATTTAAACCAACCGCTAAAGGAATAAGTCCGAGCATTGTTGCAGTAGCTGTAAGCAAAACAGGAGTCATTCTAGTTCTTCCCGCCTCAATTATAGCTTCCCTAACATCCATTCCTTGTTCAATCAGGAGATCTGTAAATTCAACTAAGAGAATACCATTTCTAACTACGATACCCGCCAAAGCAACAATACCTACTCCAGACATTACAATTGACATTTCCATTCTAAAAATTGTTACGCCCAACAAAACTCCTATGATACTTAACACAATCTCGCTTAAAATAATTAGCGGTTTGGTGATTGAGTTGAATTGGGTAACCAAAATAATCAGAATAAGTCCTAAAGAGATCATCAAAGCCGTACCTAAAAACAACATGGTTTCTTGTTGTTCTTCCTGCTCTCCTGCCATTTTTACTTCAATACCTGATGGAGCATTGAACTGACTAATTTCAGTCTGAATATCTGCAACTACTTCATTTGGATTATAGTCACTTAGTACATTAGAAGATAGAATAATAATTCTTTTTTCTTGTTTACGTTTTATTCCACCATAGGTGTTTACATAATCAATTGAAGCAAAAGACGAAAGTGGCACCTGACGAATTATTCCACCCATACCCATATCACGGTAGGTTACTTTCATATTTCGAAGTGCATCCAGGTTATTTCGCTGAGCTTCATTAGCCCGAAGATTTATTTCATAATCATCGTTTGTATCCCGAAACTTAGATACTTCCTTACCAAAAATTGCAGTTCGCAGGTCCATTCCTATTTGTCCGCTCGAAATTCCTTCACGATTTGCCCGTTCCCGGTCAATATCAAAAATAATCTCCGGTTTATTATTTTGAAAATCAGATTTCAGTTCTTCAACACCAGCAATTTGCTTGGTATTAAGATATTGTTTCAGATCTATCGACACTTTAACGAGCGAATCCAGATTATTTCCGGTGATCTCAATACTGATCGGCTTAGCAGTTGGCGGACCACTTTGTTCCTGTGCTACAGTAATTTCAGCACCTGGAATACCCTTCACAGCCTCCCTGATCTTATCAAGATAAGTGGAAGTCCTTTCACCAGTACGTTTTCCAAATTGAACAAATGCTACAGTTACCTTTCCCATGTTAGGATATTGACCTTGATCCTCACTTTGTGGGTCAGTTACCCCAATGGTAACATTAGATATTATTGAGGTTACATCCTTGTTATCTTTACCTACAACATTTGTTACATCTGCTTCAACTTTCTTTATTACCTCATTGGTATACGCCTGATCAGTACCAACGGGCAACTGAACATAAACGTATACAAAATTGGGATCGCCTTTTGGGAAAAACACAATTTTAGGTGGAACGACTGAGATCAATATAAAGGTGAAAATAAATAAGCCAACAGTACCCCATAAAATTGCTCTTGGCCAATTCAATGCACTTTTAAGCATACTAGCATAATTAGCTTGAGCGCGAGGCCATAGGTTTGTCTGAAAATTCCTAATCGCTTTGTTTAGGTAAAAATGATTCAGAAGATATAAGAACGCTATAAAAACGACAAGATTACCCAGTCCAAAATTTATCAAATATGCTAGCAATGCAATACCAGCAAATAGTACAAGGGCACGCACCACATCCTTATCAAAACTAGGTTTTACCTTTGAATGATCCTCTGCCTTCATGAAATCAACAGCAAAAACCGGGTTTATGATGTAGGCAACAAGCAAAGAAGCCAAAAGTGTAATAATGAGTGTCATTGGAAGAAAAAACATAAACTCTCCAATTACTCCAGGCCAGAAAAGCAAGGGCACAAAAGGCGCCAAAGTTGTAAGGGTTCCAGAAAGAACCGGCATAAATACCTCTGCAGCAGCCATTTTTGCAGCCTTTTTAATAGGTATTTTTCCATTGTCAAATATTCTATGTGTATTTTCAATGACAACAATAGCATCATCAACAACTATTCCCAATCCGAGAAGGAATGAGAATAATACCATCATATTCATTGTGAAATTGAATCCCATGATACCACCTAGGGCTGGCATAGCCATAAAGGCAATAAACATAGATAGTGGTACAGATAAAGCTACAAAAAGAGCATTGGTGATACCCATGAAGAACATTAGGATAACAGTTACTAGGATAAACCCAATGATGATGGTATTAAGTAAATCATGCAAAGTAACTCTGGTTCTATTTGATTGGTCACCTGTAACAGTTATGTTTAGATTTTTAGGCAATTGTCCTGCCTTCATCTCTAGAATAAGTGCGTTGATCTTATCAGATGCATCGATCAGATTCTCACCACTTCTTTTCTTCACATTAAGTGTGATCACATTTTTACCATATAAACGGGCATAACTTTCCTGTTCTTTAAAAGAATCTTTTACCTCGGCGATATCTCTTAAATACAAAGAAGAACCCAAGGGAGTTTTGATGATTAGATTAGATATTTCATCTGCACTAGCAAATTCTTTCTTAACGTTCAAAGTTCTACGAACCCCATCCATTTTTATGGTACCACCAGAGATCGTCAAATTTTCATAACCAACAGCACGCTCAATATCTGAAAATGAGATCTTAGCAGCAGCCATTTTATTTAAATCGGCATTGATCTGAATTTCCTGATCTAGAGCACCAATGATATCAACACCAGAAATTTCTTTCAGACTCTCTACCTGATCTTGAATATCTTCTGCATATTTTTTAAGACTTTTGAGATCATAATCTCCAGAAATATTGAGATACATGATCGGAAGATCAGACAAATTGATATCCTGCACATTGGGATCACTAGGAAGGTCATTGGGCAGGTCCTGCCTGGCTTTATCAACAGCATCTTTTACTCGTTGCTTTGCATCTTTGATATCAATATTCGTATTAAATTCTGCCGTAATTATCGAGAAATCCTGATAAGAATTAGATGTTATTTTCTTAAGACCAGAAGCAGATTTCAATTGTTTTTCAATCTGTTTAGTTACCAAATTCTCCATATTAGCAGGAGAAGTTCCGGGATAAACTGTCTGAACAAATATTTTAGGTATGATTACCTCAGGAAAATTTTCCTTTGGTAAGCCCAAATAGGAAAAATAACCGATGACAGAAATAATAACAGTAAATACATAAATTGCAGTCCTATTATCAATTGCCCAACTAGAGGGTTTAAATTCTTTTTTAACGTCTTTCATATTATTCTAAACTATTGACCCTGATTAATTAGATTTTATCAAATCGCCAGAGCTTAAACCATTCATACCCGCTACAATTACCTGATCACCTGCTTTGATACCTGATAAGATCTCTGCCCTTCCTTCTGATACTCTACCAGTCTGAATATTAACTCGTTTTGCCTTTTTATTTTCAGAAACAAAAACATAGTCGCCATTCTCAGCCTTTTGAATAGCATTTACAGGAATAACAAAAGCTTTAGCATTTTGATAATCAATAATTTTAAGAACCGCCAGCATGTTAGGACGATAATTACGGTTTGAAGGCAGCTTAATTTCAACATTAAAACTTCTTGAAATCTGATCTATGGTTTTAGATGCAAAAGAAATTCTAGTTAAAACAGTATCAGGAACATCCGGTAAAATTACCTGAACATTATCCCCTTGATTTACGCGACTGGCATAAGATTCTGCAATCTGAGCCTTAGCTGTTAATTTATTTGCATTGACAACACGAATTCCTGATATTCCAGGCATAACAGCCTGCCCAACTTTAAGATCCATTGCATCAATGCTTCCTGAAATTGGAGACTTGATTTTATACATAGACATCTGAGACCTTAATGTTGCAATGCGACGCTCTGCAGCGTCTTTTTGAGTTTTTGCGTTTAAATACTGTACTTCAGTTCCTATTTTTTGATTCCAAAGATTCTTCTGTCTTTCAAAAAGTGTTGTTGCCAATTCAAGCTGGTTTTGAAGTTCTGAGATATTCTGACGAAGTACCTGATCATCTATTTGTGCAAGCACCTGGCCCTTAACTACGTTTTGTCCGATAGTTGCAAATACCGCAGTTACAACACCTGGAGCTTCCGGATTCACCTGAACATTTTCTTCAGCATCGATTTTTCCCTGCACTTCAAGGTAGTTTTGAAATGAGCTTTCAGTAACTTCCAGAACATCCACATCTTTAAAATCATTGGCTGCCGCAGTAATACCAATTTCACTCTCTAGTTTTTCTATTTTTGCATTTAGTTCAGTTCTATCCTTTTTTAAGGCATTAAGTTCAGATTTCTTGTCGGTTGGTTTTACTCCACAAGAAGCAAAAAAAACGGCGGCAGAGATGAATATTATTTTCTTCATTTGTGTTTAAATTTTGATTTTAATTATGTTAAGATTAGCAGCAATTCAATAATGAGTGCTATTAGTATGTATTTTCGGATTATTAATAGCTAATTTTTCCTAAGGCTCTATCAACGTTTACCTTATTGATCAAAAGTTCATACAAGGCATAGATATAATTATTCTGAGATTCCTTTAAGGATGTTTCTGCTATTGTTACTTCGATACTAGAACCAACTCCCTGCTCGTATTTGATTTTTGTTACTCTCAAAACCTCTTTAGCTAATTCCATATTACGCTTTTGATTTTCTAATGATTTCAAACCATTACGATAAACAGTTTGTGCCTGTTCAACTTCTAGATTAATCCCATTTCTAAGATTAACAAGGTTATTCTCTGTCTTTAATACTTCTAGCTTTGCATTACGAACCTGATATGTTTTTACACCGCCTGATAGTAGAGGAACAGATAAGCGAAATCCAATTATAGTTGCCGGATAACTTCTGTTTAATAAGCTTGAGAAGTCATTTGACTGCAAACTGCGGTAGGTAGTTCCAAATGCAGCCAATGATGGAAGAAACAAGCTTTTATAACGTTTAAGATCAAGTTCATTTAGCTTTTTTTGGGTCGCAAGTAATGAATACTCAATTCTGTTTTGATAAGCAGACGTATCTTTAACTGCTAAAGATTCTTCAACCTGCAAACTTCCAATTGAATCTTTTAACACTAGCTTAAATTGAATATTCATTCCCATTTGAAACTTTAAAAGGTTCAGATTCAGTTCCAAAAGCCTAATTACATTTGCTCTTTCAGTTTCAAGGTTATTGTTTAAAACTGTTAATCGATCTACATCTATCTTTTCAACAAATCCATTTGTAAAAAGCGCTTTTGTATCATTTAAAGATTTTTTCAACCTGTTTATGTTTACATCCAGAAGACTTAACTGTTCGTTACTCACAAGCACTGAATAATAGGCCTTGGTTACTCCAACTGCAGTTTCAATACGGCTTCGCTTCAAATTTTTGTTTGAAAGCTCTTTATATGTTTTAGAAGCCTGTAAACCAACTAAGTATGAACCATCAAATAGCAATTGATTTAACTCTAAACCAAAAGATGATTGATATTGAACACCAAACTGAGAAGGAATCAGAGTTCCCGGCCTACCGAAAATTTCTCCTGGTAATAAATTAGTAGGAACCTTCAGTAAATCCTGAAAGTTGACATTTCCATTAAGTTGTGGCAAACCAATTCCAATGGTTTTTTTTACAGTATTTTTAGCAATCTCTTCATCAATACTAGCATTCAATATAGAGCTTTGGTGATTTTGAGCATAGTCAATAGCTTCTTTTAAGCTAAAGTTTGCAAGTGAATCAGTTAGTTGAGCCTTGGCTGAAGTCACAGAGAAAATGCAAAAAATTAAAATTAGATAGTTGTATTTCATGTATTTATTATTCTTCTTCAATAATTTCTTTGTATTTATTAATCAATTTATGGCCTTTTAATGTGCATATTCCATAAAGAAAATGTTCTGTTAATTCGGTCATTACCTGTGACAAACCATATTTTCCATTCGTATAAGCAGAAGAATTATTAAAGATCAAATCCATTTGCTCTAATCTCATCTGTGTAAGAATGTCAGTCTTTAGATCTTTTCTATAATATCCTTCATCAATCCCCCTTTTTAAATTATCATGAATAGTTTTAAATAAATGTTTTTCACGAAAATCTTTAAAATACATCCATGCTTCAGGATGATATTTTTGAAGGTCATAAAACAAAACAGGGTTTAAATTAGATAGAAGCTCTTTCATATTTGCTACGGCAAATGAAACTTCATGAACCGCGTTTTCTGCAAGATCAATACTATCTAAAATGATGCATTTTTGGGTATTTAGTTTAATTTCAATAACAATGTTTACAATTTCATTTTTATCACTAAAATGACTGTAAATTGTTTTTTTTGACATCCCCAATTGCTTGGCGATATCATCCATCGTAACACTTTTTAAACCATACTGGCAAAAAAGCTTGTCAGACTCAGAAATTATATACTCTTTAACGTTCAATTATTACTTTTTATATTTTGCTACAAAACTATGGAAACATTTTTAAAATCTAAAGTTTCCTGCTGAATTATTTTTTATAAAATGAAAAATAAGACCTTGACATGATAAATAGTGGGCAGGTGTGATATAATTCAAAAGTCGTAACTTCGCAAAAAAAAGATATATGAATCTATCCGCATTATCTGCCATCTCTCCAATTGACGGACGCTATCATCATTCAACAAAAGAATTATCATCGTACTTCTCAGAAGCTGCATTGATAAAATTCAGAGTATACGTGGAAATAGAGTATTTCATATCACTTTGTGAATTACCATTGCCTCAGTTAAAGCACTTTAATACTGCCAAATTTGAAGCATTAAGAGCCATTTATACTAATTT